>JBAVPI010000471.1:0-5340 GCA_049692915.1 Pyrinomonadaceae bacterium | reverse complement strand
CGCGTGCCGTCAAACACCCAGACCTTTCCGCACACACCATCTTTCGCCACGCCGCGACCACGCAGGGCGACCCGCCCGGCGCGGCACGCCGATACGTTCTCCACAGCGTCTTCCTTATTTAATCCTTCCAGAGAATTTCAGCATCTTCCGAAGCTGAACGCACTTTCGTGCGTCTCTCAATCTATTGACTTGACCTGACATCGCGCGGCCCGTCTCTTCTGGCGTCCGCACGGTCAAAGGCTTTCAAGAATCGGGAAGGATCATGATGAATAATTACTTCAGAAGCGCATTCAGCCTGAGCGCGAGGGCTGGCGCGGTCGCATTCGCCGCGTGTCTGACGCTGGCAGCGACGGGCGTTCACGTTCAGGCGCAGCATGAAGAGCATCAGCACAAGATGCCCGTGCCTGCGTCATCACCCGCGCCTTCGACTGCACCGCAGCCGACGCCCGCCGCGTCTCCCACGCCTGCCGACGAGCCGATGAATCACACGATGCATGACGATCACGCGACGCACGACGGCGCGATGAGCGGGATGGAACATTCCGGGCATGACATGAACGCTGAGGGCGACAACTCTCTGATGTTGATGTCGGGCGAAGGGATGGGCATCCGCGTCGGCGCGAGCGCGTCGAACGTGATGCAGATGGGCCAGATGGGTTCAGGCACTTCGTGGCAACCGGCTTCGTCAGAGATGCACATGACGCACAGGCAGGCCGGCGACTGGCTCTTGATGCTTCACTACGAAGCGAAGATCGGCGTCAACAGTCAGGGCGGAGCGCGCGGGCGCACCACGTTCGAATCGCAGAACTGGCTCATGCCGATGGCCTATCGCAAGGTCGGGCGCGGCACGCTTCAACTGCGCGGCATGTTCAGTCTGGAACCTTTGACGTATCCGAAACCCGGCTCGCCGCTGCTGTTTCAGACCGGCGAGACGTACAAGGGCGCACCCATCGTTGATGCACAGCACCCGCACGACCTCTTCATGGAATTGTCCGCGCAGTACACGATGCCGCTCGGCGAGCGCGGGACGTGGTTCGCGTACTTCGGCTATCCGGGCGAGCCTGCGCTCGGCCCCGTCGCCTTCATGCACCGCGCCTCCGCGTCCGAGAATCCCAGCGCCCCGCTCACACATCACTTGCAGGACTCGACGCACATTTCGTTCGGAGTCCTGACAACAGGTTTCACGTATCGCGGACTCAAACTCGAAGGCTCGGTCTTCAACGGGCGCGAGCCGGACGAGCATCGTTACGGTTTCGAGGCGCACCCGTGGAACTCCGCATCGGCGCGTCTCTCTTTCGCGCCCAACGGCAACTGGTCGGCGCAGTTGAGCTACGGTTACTTAAAAAACCGGGAGGCGTTCGAGCCGGGCATCACGCGTCGCACGACCGCCTCCGTTAGCTATAATAAGCCTTTCGACCGCGGCCATTGGGCTACCAGCCTGATCTGGGGACGCAACGCGGACGCCTTCATCGGCGAGCCAATCACACACACGAACGGTTACACGGCGGAGTCAACGGTTAACTTCGCGGACAAAAATTATCTCTACACGCGGCTCGAACTCGTGGACAGAAACGAACTCTTGCGGCCCGCCGACCGGGCGACGCTCGGCATCGCGGAAGACCATCCGTCCTTCCGCGTCGGCGCGTACACGTTCGGCGCGGCGCGCGACATCTGGGACACGGACGATGTCTCCATCGCGCTCGGCGGCGATTTCAGTTTCTATTCCAAGCCGGGGGCGCTCGACGCGCTTTACGGTCGCAACCCGACTTCGTATAAATTCTTCGTCCGCTTCCGCCCCGGCAAAATGAAGGGGGCAGGGCACGGCGGGCACGATGGCCATTAAAGGCACGCAACTTTTTTTCACAGCATCTCTTAAGGAGAAATAAATTCGTGAAGAGCAAACTTCTTTTCGTCACCCTGTTGGCGGGTGTGATAGTCGCCGTCGCAGCATGTGCGCCTGAACAGCAGACAAGTTCGAGCCGCGCCCCGCAGCCGACACCTGCGGTGCGGCAGTCGAGCGTCGCGCGCGAAGCACCCACAGCACAGACAACGACGCCGCCGCACGAGACGACGGGCGGCCCGTCGGCAACGCATGACCACGGCGGCATGGCCGCGATGAGCGCGAGCGATGTTCCGGCGTTCGAGGTTAATGCGGCGAGCTTGAAAAATCTGCCGCCGACGCTCGCGCCCGACCAGTTCAAGGGGCCGCAGGCTATCGCTTACCGGATGGCGAAGGAGATTCCGCAGACGCTCGCGCAGCTTCCCTGCTACTGCCACTGCGACAAAGGCTTCGGCCATAAGAGTCTGCACAGTTGCTATGTTGACGATCACGCCGCGCACTGTGATGTCTGCATCAAAGAGGCCATCCTCGCCTATCAACTTCAGAAGGAGCAGCACCTCAAGCCCGAACAGATTCGCGAGCGCATCATCGCGCAATATTCGGCGTCGGAGATGGAATAGAAGGAGACGCTTATGATGAGAAGGTTGCTGACGACGACGCTGCTGGTGTTCGTCATGTTGGCGGTCGGCGCATCCGACGGGCGGGCGCAGGCGCGGCGCGTGAAGATGAGGATTGACGGCTACCTGTGCGGCAATTGAGTGTACAACATTCAGAAGGCCGTGAGCCGTCTCGCATTCGCACCCAGACTGAAAGAGGTCGCCGTCACGGACATCAAGGCCGGCGTCGCAATCTTCGCGCCGAAGCCTGAGCAGACCGTCTCTTTCGCCGCACTCAAAAACGCGCTCAAGCGCGCCGGTTACACGCTCGGCTCGGCGGAGATTACCGTCGTCGGCACAATGAACAGAGGCGACTCCGGTCTCTCTGTCGTGGCGGACGCTTCCGGCCAGATTTTTTATCTCGAAGGCTCTGCCGCGGGCGAGAAGCTCAAGAGCGCGGGGCCGGGCACACGCGTCGAAGTCGTCGGCGATTGGAAGACCGTGGGCGAGGGCGACGCCGCGCGTGAAATTATTACGCCGGAGAGCATTCGTACGACGGAAGCAAAGCCGCAAACAACGTCGTCAACGCCGAAGGCGCGGCGGGCCTATGCGCTCTTTCGCGGTAGCCTCTTCATCGCCGGTGTTGACGCGAACGAGCGCGCGGATGAGCGCGCGGTCAGGTTCGTTAACGTCATCAACGCGTCGCCTGTCCCCGCCCGACGTGCGCGGACGGGCGGGGCGTTGATGACGGAATCAACCGGGGAGAAACAAACTCCGTCCCTGCAAAGGCACGCGCGCCTTGACTCGCCCGCGGGCGCGCTCGCCGTCGCGCCGATTAGAACGACGAGTCCCGGCCTGACGGTTTTTCAGGGGGGCGCGATCACCACGCGTTTTTCTTCGACGCGCCAGCGCCTCGGCGGCCTTCGCGTGACCAGACAGAGCCTCAACGTCAGCGCTTCTTACACGCCGACGCCGCATTTACAACTGGAAGCCGAAGTGCCTTTCACGCGCACGACGTTCGACGACGGCGCAAGCCGGGGCGAAGGTGCGGGTTTCGGCAACGTGACGTTGTGGGGCAAATATCGTTTCTATCGCAGGGTCGAAAAGTGGGGCGACCGGCAGGCGTCGGCTCGCTTCGGTCTCGAACTGCTGACCGGAAAAAAGAGCGGGCCGGACGAGCGCGAACTGAACGCGCCCGTCTTCGTGCGCCAGCAACTGACGCCGATTAGCGGCGGCCTCAGTGCGCACGCGGACGCATCATATTCACAGGCGCGCGGGCGTCTGATCTTCGGCGGGAACGCGGCGGGCGTGCTGCGCTCGGAACGCGCGGGCTATCGCACGGGCCACGAACTGCAAGTCAACACCGATCTCGAATACGTCGTCTTCCCCTTCAATTATCGGAAGCCGACGGGAGAAGTCTTTGCCATTCTCGAAACGAATTTTGTCAGGCGTTGGGAGGGACGCGCGGACGGCGCGGCGGTCGCACAGAGCCGCTCGACCGAGTATTACGTCGCGCCGGGTTTGCAGTACGTCGCGACCTCACGCGTCGTCGTCGAGGGAAGCATCCAACTGCCGATTCTGCAACGAACCGGCGCGCAGTTGTTGCGCACGAGGAGCAACGTCCTCGTGGGGCTGCGGTATCTTTTCTGAGGGACGGATGATGAAGCGAGTGATGGGAGCGTTGACATTGCTGCTTGCCGTTTGCGCCGCTGCTGCGGGACAACAGGGCGAGGCGGGCGTTGACGGCAATCGTCCGCCGCTCAGAAACTTCCGCGCCGTCAACGGGCGCATCGTGCGGCTCGACGCTTATCGAGGGAAAGTCGTGCTGCTCAATTTCTGGGCGACGTGGTGCCCGCCATGCCGCGCGGAGATGCCGGAACTCGTCAAACTGCAACGCGAGTACGCCGGTCAACTCCGGATCGTCGGCATCACGTACCCGCCGGAGAACGTCGCGGAGGTGCGCAAGCTGGCGCGGCGCATGAAGGTCAACTACCCGCTCGTCACGGGCACGTACTCCGTCGCCGGGATGTTCGGCGTGAGGGAAGTTTTGCCGGTGACCATCATTCTCGACCGCGACGGCATCATTCGCGGACGCATCGTCGGCACGCTTGAGCCGGAAGAGTTTGCAGAGAAGATCAAGCCGTTGCTGCATTGAGTTTTGAATCATTCACGACCCGCTCGCTTCGGAATCATTGACGGAACGTAACCGCGCACGCTCATCTCTCGATGTCGGTGTGCAGACGGTGCGGGGGCGTGGCATAATCCGAACCACTCCCCCTGTTTGAGTAAACAGTAAACGAAGGCGACGACTTTTCCCTCCCGGTCGCTCCATGACGACACGAATCAAGAGGAGAAGCGAAAGTATGAAAATATTCCGGCGACGAAATTTTATCGGCGCGTTGTGCGCCGCGTTGATGCTCTGCTTAATGTCGGTTCCGGCGGCGGCGCAGAAGAATGGAACGATGTCGGACAAGTTCAGGCCGAAGCGTGCGAAGGACGCCGCTCGTCACTCGAACGAGGCGGCGAAAGTTTTGCGCGAAGTGATGTCGGTGCCCGACAAAGCGATTCCGCGCGATCTGCTCGATAAGTCCGAAGCCGTCGTGGTTTGCCCGAACGTCATCAAGGCCGCGCTCGTCGTCGGCGGACAAAAAGGCGATTGCATCATCAGCCGCCGCACGCTCAAGAGAGGCTGGGGCACGCCCGTCTATTACAACATGGCGGGCGGAAGTTTCGGCGCGCAGATCGGCGGGTCGTCCACGGACTACGTGTTGCTGTTGATGAATGACAGCGCGTTGAAGGGCTTGATGGAAGATAAGTTCGAGATCGGCGGCGAGGTGAGCGCGGCGGCGGGGCCGGTCGGTCGCACGGCGTCGGCTTCGACCAACGCGACGCTCGACGCAGGCA
>JBAVPI010000470.1:0-3186 GCA_049692915.1 Pyrinomonadaceae bacterium | reverse complement strand
CTCTCTCCCATGCCCGGCTGGCGCGACGCGCTCGAAAGATTCAGCAAAACGCCGGTGATTGCCGGATGACGCGCGACGTGCGAAGACGTTTTTTAACTTGTCGCTCGCCATCCGTCACTCGTCACCCCTCTACCCTTTCTGCTATGATGTGCGCGTTTTGAGCGCCCCGTTTCCGACGGTTTCACCGTCACCCGTCAGCATTAACAGACGCCGGAAGTAAGAACTATGATGTCCGAAGATAATCGCCTGCTGCCGCTCTCGTCCGAATCCCTCGACCGCCCCTTGCGCGATCTGACGCAGCCGGTCGTCCCGGCCGCCGCACCGTCGAGCGAACCCGCGCACCTGCGCGAGTATCTGGCCGTCGTGCTCAAGCGCAAGTGGCTGATCCTCAGCCTGATGGTCGTCATCACTTCGCTCGTGGCGATTCAGATGTACCGCATGCCCTCGACGTACGAAGCTTCGACGACGATTCAGATCGAGCAGAAAAGTAAGAGCGTGCTTTCGACGGGGCGCGGCGGCGATCTTGTCATTCGCGGCGGCAACGACGCCAACTACTGGAACACGCAACTCAAGTTGTTGGAGACGGAGCAACTCGCCAGACAGGTCATCATGCGTCTCGACCTTCAGAACAACCCGGCCTTCCTCGGCGGGCAGCGCGGGACGGGACTGATTACGTCTCTGCGCCGCGTCGTTTCGCGCGAGCAACCGACGCCTACGCCGCAGGACGGCGGCGTTCCCCTCGTCGCCGCCGACGCCGATTTGACCGCCGAGACTTTATCGCCCGAACAACTCCAACGCCTCGAACCCTACGAAGACACGTTGCGCGACGGACTCATCATCGAACCGGTCGAGAAGACCAACCTCGTCACCATCCGCTACGTCCACACAGACCCGGAGGTCGCACGCAACGTTACCAACACGCTCGCCAACGTCTTCATCGAGAATGACATTCGCCGCGAGACGACCGGTTCGGACAAGGCCGAGGACGTGCTCGCGCGGCAGATTATTGACTTGCAGGCGCAAATCCAGCAGGGCGAGGCGAAGCGTCTCAACTACCGTAGAAGCAACGACCTTCCGCTCGGCGACAAGCAGGGGCAGGACTTCAACGCCGTGCGCCTGCAAACATATAGCTCGCAGTTACAGCAGACCGAAGCCGACCGCAAGACCGCGGAGGCTGCCTACCAGTCCGCGCTTCGCTCCAGCAACGACATGATGTCCGTCCCCGAAGTGCAGGACAGCGCGGCCGTCAGGCGCATGCGCGAAAAGATCGAGACGCTGGAGACGCAGAAGGCCGCGCTTCTCGTCAACTACACGGAGGACTGGCCCGAAGTTAAAAAGATTGACAAGCAGGTCGAGCAACTCGAAGCGGAGATGAAAAAGACCCCGCGCGAGATTGTGACGGGACTCAAGAACCGCTACGAGGCGCTGGTGAAGAAAGAGGCCGGACTGCGCTCCTCCTACGACGCGGAGCGGTCGAAGGCCAACAGCATGAGTGTCGCCGAAACCGGACTCGCCGACATCTCTCAAAGCCTTGAGACAAACCGGCAACTCCTCAACACATATCAGCAGCGGCAGAAAGAGTTGCAGGTCACGCAAAGCGACCGTGGGCAGAACGTCACGCAGGTTGAAGAAGCACGCCTGCCGCGCACGCCCATCGGCCCGCCGCGCGTGCGCAACATCCTGATCGCGCTCCTGCTCTCTCTGGGCGCAGGCATCGGCCTCTCCTTCCTGCTCGACTATCTGGACGACACCTTGAAGTCCATCGAGGACGTTGATCGTCACCTGCATCTGCCGACGCTGGCGCTGATTCCGGCCCCGCGCGCCGAACGCTCGCTGCTCAGCCGTAACCGCGGCATGCCGTTGCAAGACCCTTCCGACAACACCGCGCTCGCGCTCATAGACGACGCGCGCTCGCCCGTCGCCGAGGCTTACAGGCACTTGCGCACGTCGCTCCTGCTCTCTTCCGCGGGCCAGCCGCCGCGCACCGTGCTCGTCACGTCGAGCCAGCCTTCGGAAGGCAAGACGACGACCGCCGTTAACATCGCCATGATGCTCGCGCAGACAGGGGCGGACGTGTTGCTGCTCGACTGCGATCTGCGTCGCCCGCGCATCCACGGACACTTCGGCCTGCCTAACACGCGCGGCGTAACGAACTACTTGTCGGGCGAGGCGAACGTCAGCGAACTCGTCCAGACGTGCGAACGTCTGCCGAATTTGAAGGTCATCACGTCCGGGCCGATTCCGCCGAACGCCGCGGAGCTTCTAGGCTCGGACGAGATGCGCAAGCTGCTCTACGTGCTCTCGGAAAACTTCGCGCACATCATCATTGACTCGCCGCCCGCGATCTCTTTCACGGACGCTTCGATTCTCTCGACGATGGTGGACGGCGTGATGCTCGTCGTGCATGGCGGTCGCTCGTCGCGCGCCGTCGTGCGCCGCGCCAAACAGCAGTTGCAGGACGTGGGCGCGCACATCTTCGGCATCGTCCTCAACAACGTCAAACTTGAGTCGAACGATTACTACTACTACTCCGGCTATTATTCGAGCTACTACGCCGAAGAGGAGCACGCGCCCGAAGAGGCCGAGACAGCCGGCGCGGGCGACAGGCGGTAGCACAAGGGGTGATGGATGAAGGCGGAGGGATCAGGGCGTAGCCGTCTGAGGCTGTTGCGCTCATCCTTCCGCTTTCCCGTTTGAGCGTCAACCGGAATTTTCTTTTCGATAATCGAACGATGACAAAGACACTCCAAGAGATGCGTGTTCCTCTGCTCGACCTGAGCGCGCAGCACGCGACGCTGCGCGAAGACCTGAGCGCAGCCATCTGCCGCGTGCTGGATTCGCAGCAGTTCATCCTCGGCGAAGACGTGCGCCTGCTCGAAACCGAGATCGCGCGCTACACGCAGACGCGCTACGCCGTGGGCTGCGCCAGCGGCTCGGACGCGCTGCTGCTCGCGTTGATGGCGCTCGACGTGCGCGCGGGCGACGAGGTCATCACGACGCCCTACAGCTTTTTCGCGACCGCCGGTTCCATCGCGCGTCTGGGGGCCGTGCCGCGCTTCGTGGACATCGAACCGCGCACCTACAACCTCGACCCCGCGCAGATTGAAGCCGCCATCACCCCACGCACGCGCGCTGTCATGCCCGTCCACCTCTACGGTCAGATGGCCGCGATGGACGCGTTGATGG
>JBAVPI010000469.1:0-3384 GCA_049692915.1 Pyrinomonadaceae bacterium | reverse complement strand
GCCACACCCGTCGGGCCGAAAAAAGCGCGGGCCGTACATTCGTAGGCCGCAAAGCCGACGACGCGCCCCTCCTGCGTCGCGACGTAAACCGGGACGGGCAGGCGCGCATAGCCGACTGAAATCTCATCCGCCCACGCGACGCTGAAATGCTCTTCGACGAAAGAGCGCACCGGCGTCATCTCCCACACGCGCGCCCGCCGGACGACGATGCCCGCCGCCAGTGTCTTCGCCAGAAGAGATTCAAGCGGCGGCAACTTCAACAAATTGACGAGCATGTCGGGCATGAAAGCAGATGTGAATTACGGACATGAAAACAACTGATGAATTAAAAGCGATTGACCCGTGGGTTTATTGAATCATTCATTCAATGAAGGAATCGGACGTTGAATCATTGAATCATTGAACCGCTGAAACAATGATTCGATTCTTCATTCAACGCTCATCCACTCATTCAACGCTCATCCACTCGCGAGCATCCTGTCTCCCTGCGTTCCGTGGTAGAGCTTGTAAATCTCGTCCTTCACTTCAGGCGGGAAGCAGACGCGGTGCAGTTGATAGCCGCGCAAGCCGCGGACGGCGTCGCTCACCTCGCTGATCTCTCGAATCGTGGGGCGCGCGTAGCCGTCCTCGACGTAGATGAGAGACTTCGCCTCCGTCCCTTCGGCGGAGTAGTAAGAGTAATAAGGCACGTCGCCCGCGTGGTCTTCGATGAAATAATAATCGGGAGCGAAGCCTTGACGCGAGACGCACTCCCGCGCCTCGCGTAGAAAGTCGGCGCGCTCGGCTTCGGGCATGTCGAGATCAATCGCCTTGAAGAGACGACGACCGATGAAGCGGCGGCTCAGGTCGCTCAGGATTGGGTCTTTCGACTGCTGCCACTGCTTAGCGTGAAAGAGCACGTCGGAGTCGTCGAGTTCGAGATGGTCGGCGAGCGCGAGCGGCTGGCGGCGGAGCATCTTCTCGAAGGCAGTGTTCGGCGCGCACCAGACTTCGCCGCCCGTCTCCAGCAGTTCCAGCGCGCGTCTGAGCGTCGAGCGCAAGACCGCCTCCGCCGAGCGCAGCGTGCGGTGAAAATAGACCTGCCGGAACATGTAATAGCGCGCCTGCAAGTATTCCTCGACGGCGTAGAGGCCGCGTGCCGCGACGTAGATGCGATCCTTCGCTTCGTCCACCTCAAGCGCGTTGATGACCCATTCGAGATCGTAGAGACCGTACTTCGCGCCCGTCATCAGCGAGTCGCGCAGCAGATAGTCCATGCGGTCAACGTCGAGTTGCGAGGAGACGAGTTGAGCGAGAAAGGCGGGCTGAAATGTCCCCTCGATAATCTCTGCGACGCGGCGCGGCAGGTCGGGCGAGAAGGAGCGCAGCACCCTCCCGACTTCCGTCTCTTCGCTCAACACCGCCCCGACCGTCCAAGCCTCGTGATGAAAGTTCAGCACCTTCTCCATGACGTGCGAGAACGGGCCGTGGCCGATGTCGTGGAGGAGCGCCGCCGCCCGCGCCGCCGCACGGTCTTCGGGCGCGACCCTGTATTTTTCGCCGAGACGGTCGAGCACGCGCGTGATGAGATGGAGCACGCCGAGAGAGTGCGTGAAGCGTGAATGCTCCGCGCCCTGATAAGTGTAGAAGGCGAGGCCGAGTTGCTTGATGCGGCGCAGGCGCTGGAACTCGAACGAATCAATGAGCCGCACCATCAACGCGCCCTCGTCCGTATCGGCACGCAGGCGGATGATGTTGTGTACAGGGTCGCGGTAGATGCGCTCGCTCACGGCGGCGAGTCTAGCATAAAAGAATTGATTCATTGATTCATCGGCTCATTGAATTCGATGAATACATGAATTGACGAATCAATTCTTACATGAATTGATGAATCATTTCTTTTTGTTCTCTTTGATGTACTGTTCGAGTTTTTTCCGGTCGGCGTAGGTCGGCTCAGCGGCGAGAAACTGCTCGTACTCGGCGGCGGCCCTGTCCTTCAGCCCCGCGCCGTGGTAGAGCGCGGCGAGACGGAGGTGGGCGTCGTTGCGACCGAGTCGGGCCGCCTCTTCGAGATAGCCGACGGCCTTCGACCCCTTCTTGAGTTGCAGGTACGACTCGCCGAGCAGGTAGTTGGCATCCGCCGAGGGCGGCTTCAACTCGACCGCTCCGGTCAAAAACTCGATGGCCCCTTCGTAATCTTTTCGCGCCAGACGCAGGCGGCCCAAATTGAGGAGCGCGAGGGGGAAGGAAGGATTCACTTCGGCGGCGCGCAGATAATCCTTCTCCGCTTCGCCCGCGTCATTCTGTAAGAGGCGGGCCGTGCCGAGTTCCGTCCAAGCCTGATAGTCCTTCCCGTCTGAGCCGACGATTTGACGCAGGAGCGCGGTGGCCTCTTCGTAACGTTTCTTGTTCAACGCATCTTCCGCCTTCTCGAAGAGCGATTGACTCGCGCTCGTGCGCTTGTAAAAGTCGGCGGCGGAGACGGCTCCGGCTTTGTCTCGACCGAGCGGGCGGGCGCGCCACTCCATCGAAATATCCTGTCGAAAGTCGTTCTTGAAGGGCGATGCGACCTGCACGCGCATGCGCGCCACTTCGTTGGCCTCGACCTCGACGACGAGGCTGTACCAACCGTTGCCGAGATTCATGAAGCGGTAGCGACCGCCGTTGGTGACGGTTTGCCGCCCGATCATCGTGCCATTCTCATCGTAGAGAACCACGTCGAAGGAGAGCGGCACTTGTCCCTCAGCCTTTCCCTCTTCGACCTTGAAATCGCCGTAGAGAATGTGACTCCCCGTCTGCGCCGCCGCGTTCGACATGAAGGCGCAAATAAATATCAGCGCCGTCATCGTCGGCGAGAGCAAGCGCGCACGCGGAGGAACACGATGCCGTGATGCGCGTGTGACGGCGAGGTGTCTGCGAAGCCTCAGTTCATTCCACATCGGCGGCTCTCCTTTCGGAAGATCGGGTCGGCGATAATAAATTGCGGGCTGAAGCCTTGTAGCCTCAGCCCGCGTCCGAAGTGTGACATGCGCGTGTGAACTCCGCCGCCCGCTCAGAATTCGTAGCGGAAGCCGAACTGCATGACGCGCGGCGTGCCCTGAATCTTCGTAAAATTCGACCAGTTCGTCGGCGGCGCAGCCGTCTGCGGGTCGAGCACGAGGCCGAGGCCGGTGCGACTGGAATCAACTGTCCCCAGCCGCTGCGTGTTGGTCACGTTGAAGGTTTCCCATCGAATCTGGAGCTTGTGATTCTCGCTCCAAGGCATCGTGAACGTTTTGCCGAGGCCCATGTCGAGCGCGACGTAGCCGGGCAGTCGGATGACGTTGCGGTCGCCCGTCTCGCCGGGCTTCGCGTTGCGCCAACTGCGGTAAGCGCCCTGCGTGTCGCAGCCGAAGAGCTTGGGCG
>JBAVPI010000468.1:0-3766 GCA_049692915.1 Pyrinomonadaceae bacterium | reverse complement strand
GTTCTTCGAGCCGCTTGAAACGCTCGCGCCGACGCATGCCGAGCGTTTCGAGGATGGTGAGAATATTTTCCGCCGCCGTCATCCGGCGAAAGACCGACGGCTCCTGCGGCAGATAGCCGACGCCGAGGCGTGCGCGTAAATACATCGGCAGCTTCGTGATGTCCTTGCCCGCCAGCGTGACGCTCCCGCCGTCCGGCCGCTCAAGACCGATCACCATGTAGAAGGTCGTGGTCTTGCCCGCACCGTTCGCGCCGAGCAGACCCACCACCTCGCCCGGCTCGACGTGCAAACTCACGCCGTCAACCACCCGCCGCCTGCCGTAATCCTTCACCAGATCAAAACCCGCCAGCGCCTCCGCCGACGGGCGATTCTCAACGCGCGACGGTCGCCGCACTTCCATCCTTTCGATGATCTCCTCAGTCGCCATATCAGTCGGCATAGAAGCAAAGGGCGTGTGACGCGCGACGCGCTAAGACAAGTCTTTCAACCTGTCACACGTCACCTCTCACCCGTCACTGCTTTTTAATTTTGTGTGTCGAGTGCACGCGCCCGCCCGTGCTCTGCTTGCTCTCGCCGCCGTCGGAGACGACGCGGTTCTCGCGCAGGAAGACGGTCAGGCGACGGCTCTCGGAACTTCCCTGCTCCGCGTCCTCGACATGCGCGGGGTTGCCCGTCAGGACGACTGTCTCGTCGGCGGCGGTGTACTGCGACCAGTCGCCCGTGCCGCGCTTGCCGGGTTGCGTGACGACGACCTGCCGCTGCGCGATCATCCGCTCGACCTCGTATGTGTCCTTCAACAGATAGATGTCGGCCAGCGCACTCTCCATGCGCTCCGTGCCCTGCCGGATGTCAACGTTGCCTTCATAGTTGATGAGCCGCTCGGCGTCCGTGTAAGACATGCGGTTCGACGTGACGAAGACCGGCACGACCGTGCGCGTGCCGTTCGTCTCCTTGCGACGCGCCTGATAGAGCGCGCTCTGCACGCTGCCGTCGGCCTCCATGCGCTTCAACTCGCGCCGCAGGATGATGCGGTCGGCCTTGACGAAATTCTCGTCCTGCCACATGCGCGCCGCGCCGGTGTAGATGCCGACCCCGGCCTCGTGCTGAAACTCCGCGCTGTTGGCGGCGATGAAGACGGGGCTTTTGACCTTGCCGAACGGCGCGGCCCCGCCCGTCTGTTCCTGACTGTAATAAGTGGTCGTCGCCTTGCCGCGCCCGTAGGAGATTTTTTTGTTCGAGTCCGAGTCAATCTCGGCGGCCTTGAGACGTGCGCGCGCGTCCCACACGACCGGCTCGCCGCCGCGCAGACGGACGAAGCCGTCGCCCGCCGTGTAAGCGATTGAGGCCGACTGGCCGTTGCGGTCGAGTTCGTTGAACTTGGCATCGCCGTCGGCGTCCACTCTCTCAAGCGCCCCGGTCTCGCGTGAGAAACGCGCTGCCATCTTCTGCGAAGTAATCGTGCGCGCCGCTTCGTTAAAATGCGCGTCGCCGTCGGCGTCTATGCGCTCCACGTCCTGCGTCTCGCGGACGAACTGCGCGACCATCGTCTGCGACGTGAGCGTGCGCGTCGCGTGTTGCGGCGACGGCTGGACGGGATCGGCGACGGCTTTCGCGCCGCCGGAAGCAGTGCAGGTACGCGCGATGTTCCCGGCCTCGAAAAAGTCGCAATCGAAGCGCGCGGCGTTGAGCGTCTTGCGCTCGGCGGCGGGCGTCAATTGAACGGGTTCGATGAACAACTCGGCGTTGCCTTCCGCCTCGGCGCGCTCTATGTCGCGAGCCTTCTCGTGCCAGTGGAGTTTGACGTTGTCGGCCGTCAGGCGTTTATTCGCCGCGCGCGGGTCGCTCGCTTTCGACTTCGGCGCGGCCAGCGTGACGACGGGACGACTGCCCGCGCGCATCTCTTTGAGCAGGCTGCGCTCGCCCTGAACGTCGAAGTCAACATCGAGCGCGCCGCCCGTCGTCATCTGAAATTCCGAGTCGGCGTTGAGACTATGCGTGCGCACGTTGCCCTGTGCGTGCGCGCGTTCGAGTTTCTGTTCGGGGTTGAAAGCGAAGTCCATGTCAACGGCGAAGGCTTCCGCCGCGCGACCGGGCTGCATCGTCCGCAGATAAGAATTGCCGCGCGTCTCGATGAGTTTGAGCCGCTTCTGCTCGTTGAGCGTTCCGGCCAGACTGTCGCCGCTCATCACATCTTAGCCCTGCTCGGCCACCGCGCCGCCGGTGAAGGTCAGATGAAAATTCGCCTGATCGAAATCGGCCTGCGCCGACTTGATCGTCACGGGGCGGCCATGCAAATTCATCTTCGGGAGCGCGCCACCCTGCGCCGCCGCGCCACCGGCCTTCGCGTCCGGCTGTACCGTAATCACGACGTTGCCGCGCAATTCCAGCTTCTTATTTTTGGCGTCGAGCGTCGCGCCGTCGGCACGCCCGCTGACGTTCTCGCGCTCGAAGGCGACGGCCACGGGGACGACGCCCATCTCGCTCTTGAGATCATATTCGACGGCCTCGGTCTTCGCCGTTAGCCCGTCGCGCGTTTCTATCTCGACGTTGCCGTTAAAGCTGAAACGCGAATTGTCTTGATTAGTGACGGTGCGCTGCGCGGTGATTTTGTCGGGATGGTCGCCGCGCTCAGGATAAACTTCGAGGTGGACGTTCGAGAGTTCGTGATGCCCGTCGGAAAACTGCAAGTCCTGCGTGGCGGTGAGCAAGAGATGGAGACGCTCGCCCTTCATCTCGCGGTGTTCGAGATTATCAATCTTGCCGACGACCTCAGTAGATAATTCCGCAGGCCCCGACTTCATGCGAAAGAAGGTGCGATCCTTCAAGTGATAATAAGACAGCCCGACATAAACGATGCCGCCGCAGATCAGCATCAGCGCCAGCACGCGGACGAGCTTCGGCGCTCCGGCGCGCAAACGCAGGCCGAGTTCCGTCGCCCTTCTCCTTCGTACCTCCTGCATCGAGTTGGTCAATCGTCAATCGTCAATCGTGAATAGATAAAACTGTCTTTACTCTATTCACGATTGACAATTCACGATTCACTGCCTTTCAAGTCTTCCACCACCAGTTGTAATTTCGTCGTGCCCTGCCACGTGTTGGTTTCGATGGTGTAGGCCAGTTCGATGCGCTCGCCGGGGCGCGGCGTTGTCGCGCACTCTTCCACACCACTCCACCAGATGGCTTCGTGGACGCGTCCGTCCGTACCCGCGACGCGAAGTTTCAGGTGTCGCTCCTTAATCACGCGCGGCTCGCCGACGACGCGCAGATCGCGTGTCACGAAGACGGGACGCGGCCAGCCCGCGCCGAACGGCTCAAGCGCGCAGAGGTCGTCGAAGAGTTCGAGCGAGAGCGCATCGGCGTTGACTTCCGTATCAATCCTGACGACGGGCACGAAGTCGTCTTCGCGCAATGTGCCTGCGGCCAACTCGCAAAGGCGGCGGCGCAGTTCGGCGACGTTCTCGCGGCGGATGCTGAGTCCGGCAGCGTGCGCGTGGCCGCCGAAACTCTCAAAGAGGTCGGCACAGGCGGTCATGGCGTCGAGCAGATGAAAGTTATCCGTGCTGCGCGCCGAGCCGTGCCCCAGACCGTCGTCGTCAAGCGAGATGACGATGGCCGGACGGTTGAGCCGTTCGACGATCTTCGAGGCCGCGAGGCCGATGACTCCGCGATGCCAGTTGTCGCCCGCGACAATCGCGACGGGCGCATCATAGCCTTCGTTCAATTCCAGTTCGGCGATGGCGCGCGCGGTGATGGCGGTCTGCATGGC
>JBAVPI010000467.1:0-12248 GCA_049692915.1 Pyrinomonadaceae bacterium | reverse complement strand
ATCAAGATTCAACGTCGCTCGCACGTCGTCAATCATTTATGTCCAGAGAAAATATTCTGTTCTCCGTCATCGGCGTGTTGTTGGGTTACATCGTCGGCTTCACTTTCGTCGTTTACGTTAACGGGTCACAGCCCGCGCCCCGCGCCGCCGCCGTTGACGAACAACTTGACGGTGATGTTTCGTCCGAACAACCACAGCGTCCGATGAATTCCGTCAAGGATCAGCAGACGCTGCGAGAAAACGCGCAGCAGGCCGAGAAAACGGCGAGGGAATCGTCGCAGGATTTCGACGCGCAAATGAACGCCGCCACCTTGAACGAACAGGCTGGCAGATTTGAAGAGGCGCTCGATTTCCTGACGCGTGCCAACCAACTCAAGCCCGGCGATTATTCCACGCTCGTTAATCTCGGCAACGTCAATTTCGAGGCGAAGCGTTACGAAGTCGCGGAGCAATGGTACAGGGAAGCCCTCGCCAAAAAACCGGACGACGTTGACGTGCGCGCCGATCTCGGCCTCACCTATTTCGTGCGCGAGCCTGCGCAAGTTGATAAGGCCATCGAGGAGTTTCGCCGCGTCCTCGAACGTCGGCCAGACCATCTCCCGACGCTGCACAACCTGACGCTCGCGCTGACGAAAAAGGGCGATCTGACGGAGGCCGAACGCACCCTCGCGCGTCTGGAAAAAATGAACCCCGGCAATCGCGACCTCCCGCGCCTGCGCGAGACTTTGGATAACGCGCGCAAAACATCGGTCGCCCCGGCGTCTGATGCCGGTACGAAGACGCATAGCGTTTCTTAAAGAAGTGATTGTGCGACGCGATGAGCCACGCCAACCTGATTCGACTCTGCCTGTCCGCTCTCCTTTTAGTCTCCGGCATTAACTCTCTCAAAGCGCCTGCCCGGACAATTTCACCCGCTTACGGAACATGCACAGTCAATACGGCGAAAGGCTCGAAGGCGGAGGACAGCCCGCCGCCTGACGCGCTCGGCGGGATTAAACTCACTGTCACTGGCGGCGACGGAAAACCGCTCGGACGTAAACGTTTTTTCCTACTCGAAAAAGACATTCAACATGCGGGCGGCCTTGACTGGAACGCAGTGCCGCGTCGTGATTCATTCCTGAGCGGCGCGAGCATCGAGTTGCGCGCATGGCTCAAGCGACACGATTGCGACAGCATCTATTGCCCTGAGTACGAAGCCGAATACGAGAGCGCCGCGCGAAGCGTCCCCGAATTTAAGACGGCGTATGAAGAGGGCCTGCGCAAATACAAAAACCCGAAACTCGCCCTTCGTTGGATCACCGTCAACCTTCCGCTCAGGAAAGCGCGCACGGAATTTTATGCGCGCAAGAAAGCATGGCTCGAACAGGCCGCGCGACAGGGCGGCGAAGTAATGTCTGTGATGACGGACGAGAAGGGCGTCGCGTATTTTACGGGAGTCCGGCTCAAGGATTACTACATCTCGAACCTGATTCCGCTCGAAGACGGCGACGTGCTCTGGAACTGCGCGGTCACAGTCCAGCCCCCGATACCGCGACAGCTTTATTCAGTCGCCGTCGAACTCGCCTACCCGAAACCACCTACCCCTGCCGCTTCGTCCAACTAAACGCTTTGCTCATCCGAACACGACGCCCATGACGGTGGCGAGCGTTGTCACGCTTCGCCTTCTGTGCTACAAGGCGGATGGCTTTATGAATCGTCGAAACATCACGTTTGCATTCATGGTGGCTCTGGCCGCAGCCGTATCCTTCGCCGTTCCGAGCATGATTTCGTGGCCGGTCGGATTAAACGTCGCGGAGGCACGGCAACGGTCACGAAGTAAATCACGCACGCTTCCGGCGCGAACACGAAGTCGAAAACCGCTCTCCGACTACACGAAGTTTTCGCATCGCACGCCGCAGCACAGGCAAGCTTGCAGTTCTTGTCACACCGCCCCGACTCCTAACTGGATGAGCGTGCGCGCAAAGGGCGAAGCATTCCCCGACGTGACGGACTATCCTGATCACCCTTCGTGTGTCAACTGTCATCGCCGCCAGTTCTTCAGCGGAGCGCGGCCCGTCATCTGCTCAATCTGTCACACGAACGTCTCTCCAAGAGACGGGGCGCGTCATCCTTTCGAGAATCCGAAAGAAGCATTCTTCGAGACGGTCGGCCCGAAGTCGCGACAGCGTGGCTTGTCGGAGTTCAAACTGAACTTTCCGCACGACACGCATCAAGACGTGATGGCGCAATATCCTCAAGATGACGTGGAGGTGTCGCGCGGCCTCTACGTGCTCACGTCGTTCCGGCGACAGAACGATGCGAAGCGAATTGATAGCTGCTCACTCTGTCATCAGACCTATCAACCCGAAGGCGACTCCGGCGAGAGATACGTCGTGAAACCGCCCGCCGACCTCGCCGACGGCGCTTTCTGGTTGAAGAAGGGAACGTTTAAGACGACCCCCGCCAGCCACGCTTCCTGTTTCAACTGTCACTGGCAGGACGGAGGCGAAAAGCCGCTCTCGTCGGACTGTGCGGGATGCCATAATCTTCTGCCTGCCGCGCTACAACAGATAACATCACATGCGCGCACGGACGTGGACGCGTCCGCCGCGTCGAAGATGAATTTGAACGACCGTGCAATTTTACAGGCGTGGCTGCGTCGCAGCGTCGCCACATTCAGGCACGAGGAGACGAAGCATGAAAACGTCGGCTGCACGGCCTGTCATATCAACATTACGGGCAACGGCAATCTGGACGCGCGGACGCTGAACGTCCCCCTTCCGGCCTGCGGAGGCGGCGGCACTGGATGTCACATCAAAGCGACGATCCCGAAGAAAATACTCAACATCGAAGTTGAGAAAAAACGCGCCGATACGAGCTTTCAGTGCGTCAAGTGTCATCTCAACTATGGCAGGGAAGCGATCCCGAAATCACATCTTGACGCCGTTTCACCGTTGAAGACTAAATAAATTTTCCCGATGAAGACGACCGGAAATGACGTGCGGAAACAAACGCACGGATGCGACGCACCGGCCACGCGATCCGGTCGGCGGATGCTTACGCTCGCGCTCTGTGTCGTCGCCTGCCTTCTATATTTTCTGCCCTCTGTGTTGAGAACGAAGGCACGCTCCTTTCCGACTTTCCTTGAAACGCGTGCGGTCGGCGAACAAACATTTCCTTCAAACAGTCAAAACTCCGAAGAGACTTTCTCATCCTTTTCCCACGCTTCGCCCCAACATGCTTCACTCGCGTGTGCGTCGTGCCATCGCCGCGAAACGAATGCGCCCCGTCCGGAATTACCGGGCCACAAGGCTTGCACAGACTGCCACGTCCAACAGTTCGTCACCGCCCGAAGTCCGATGTGCGCGATCTGTCATACGAACCTCGAATCCGGCGTGCCGCCCGTCAAAAGCTTTCCGGCTCTCAAGAGCTTTAACGCACGCTTCGACCACGCGCAGCACACGACCGGCACGGCGCGACCGCAGGCGGGCTGCGTCTCTTGCCACACGCCGACGCGTCGAGGCATCGCGCTCTCGATACCGGCGGGACTCGGCGCACACTCCAACTGCTATGCGTGTCACACGCCCGGCGCACAATCTGCCGGGCGCGACATCTCTTCCTGCGCCACCTGTCACGCGTCCGGTCGTCAAACGCGAACGCAGACTAACGCGAAAGCCTACGCCGTCAACTTCAGTCATGCCGCCCACGGCTCGCGCGCGAATCTTAACTGCGCTGACTGTCACACCGTCAAAGCTGGTCTATCGCAATCGAGACAGGTCGCCGCGCCGCGTCCCACACAGCACTTCGCCCCCTCGCGCGCGCAGAGTTGCGCCACCTGCCACGACAACCGGCGAGCCTTCGGCGGCGAGGATTTTGCCGACTGCAAACGTTGCCACCGTGCCGCCACCTTTAGCTTTTGAGTGCAGCGCAAAAAACGAAAAGTTTGACAAGCACATGCACGCGGAATATGATTCGAGCGCGTTACAACCATCTCCCCACGACCCGAATTATAGAGCGATCCGCACGCCGCGCAGGCTGCGAAACACGCTCGTCGTATTTTGAGAATTGGTTGAGTGAGAAGAGATCAGGGGCAAGCTGACATGAAAAAAATCATCCTGCTGGCGGCCATCGTCGCCTTTTTCTGGCAAGTGATGGGCTGTCGCATAGGGTCGTTTAAGTCGGCATCGGCGGCGCTCGTCGCCGAAGACACTAAACTGCCGAAGGACATTTACAAACTCTCGACGGACGCCAAAAAACCGGCGGACGCGCCCGCCGTGACGTTCAGCCACGTCAATCATTCGACGAAAAATTACAGCCTTGACGGCACTAAGACCATCGCCTGCGCGGAATGTCATCACACGAATCAGCCCGCCGCCGAAGCCGCCAAGCATCCTCCGCTGAAGACGGCATTTCCCGCCGACCGTGCCACCACGTTAACGGCTGCGTTCCTCAAAGCACCGAATGAGGAAGTGCTGACGTGCCGCTCCTGCCACGCGCAAGAGGGCGCGAAACCCAAGACGATTGCCGAGAACCCGAAGGTCACTTACGAGGGCGATACGGACGCCACCGTGTTGACGAACGAAGAGGCATATCATCGCAACTGCAATTCCTGTCATGATCAGGCGGTCGAGTTGCGCAAGAATCTTAAGATTCCTACGTCGCAGCAATGCACGGCGTGTCACACCGGCCATTGAAATTCCCAACTCGTGCTGTCCGCAAACCACGTCAAAACGAAGATGCCGGACGCGCGCGTGTGACTTGGAATGTTGAATGCGAAATGTGGTGAAGGTCTGTTCATGAAACAATTTTCGTACTTCTCTATGCTTGTGGGGTGTGTGTTGCTCGGAGCATGCGCCGGTCATCAGCCCTCTAACGCACCGCCGCCGCCTGCCGCCGCGTCTTCTTCGGCGCATGATAATGCAGGCGCGTCTCCGGTCGTCAGGCCACAGCCTGCGTCTTCCGAAGTCGTGTCTGCGCACGGTGTCGGAGGCAACACAGCGGCATCCGTTGGGCCGAATGCTTCCGACAAAGCGCCGGTCGCAACGCCCGAACTCGACGCCAAGATTGAAAAGGCAACGGCGAAAGTAGAAGCTTCCAAGTCTTCCCCCTCTACCAAAAAAGCGGCAGCCTCGGCATACATGGAACGCGGTAATTTTTATTACACGGCGGGCGACCCTCGACTCTACAGGTACGCGCTCGGTGATTTCCGTCGCGCGCTTCGATTGGAGCCGGAAATGGAAGAGGCCAGAGAAAAGATCACACAGATTGAAGACATTTATAAATCAATGAACCGGCCCGTCCCGAACAATGGGCTTGAGCCATAAGATGAAGGCCGTCTTCGAGAGTAACGTTTCGCGGCTGTGATAAGCGTGCCTCCTTCCTCCTTAAGTCAATATCATATCCGGCTTTCAACCGATCCTGATTCCGATTGATTCCAAAAATTTTGTCGGGCGGTCGCCGCCGATCATCGCGAAGACATAGTCGTTCGGAATCGTCGCCGTCTCTTCTCCCGTCCGTGCGTTCATCAAGACAACTTCGCCGTCGCGAATCTCTTTAACCGTCGTGTTGAAGTATGCCTTGATGATGCCCTCGTCAATGCATTCATAGACCAGCATTTTATTTGCGAACTTGAGATCATTCTTCAGGTCTGTACGGATGACGAGCGTGACCTCGTTGATTTCATCTGAGGGTCGAAAAGAGATGTGGCCTTCGTCGCGTCGTGCGACGAGATCAACCGCCGCCTCAATCGCGGAGTTGCCCGCTCCGACCACGACGATGCGTCGCCCTCGATACTCTTTCGCGTCGGCAAGCTTGTACTTAACCTTGTCTTCCGTCCTGCCTTCGCGCGTTACCTTGAGATTCTCGCCCTCCACCTTGAGCTTCATCGGCGTGCCGCGGTTGCCGAGCGCGAGCACGACGCGGCGCGCGCGGTACGTCATGAGTTCCTTCGCAACGCCGCGCTCGGTTTCGACGACGAAATAGTCTCCTTCGTCCGCACGCTTCACGGATTTACAACTTTCATTCTCGTTAACGCGGACGGCATTTTCGAGCATTTCACGCTTCCACTCTTCAAGAATCGTTTCGCGTTGCGCGCCCGCACCCTCTACGCGGATTGAGCCGCGTGACTCCATCGTCTCCGGTTTGAAAAAGACGAACTTGTTAGCGGGATAGGCGTCTATCGTCGCGAGCACGGTGTCCTGCTCAACGGCGACGTAAGGCAGCCCAAGCTCTTGCGCGGTCAGCGCAGCCGAAAGTCCCGCAGGCCCCATGCCGATGATGGCGACCGCAAGGTCAGCTTTCGTCTCCGCCATCGCCGCGCCGTCGCTCAACTCTTGTGAGATGTGCCTGAGACAATCCGCGCCCTCGTTGATGGCGTTCTTGATGAGCGGCGTCCCCGAAACGTCGCCGATGATGTAGCAACCGGGGACGTTAGTCATAAAAGTCGCATCGCGCGCCGGAACTTTACGCGGCGGAATCCGCTTCGTCGTGTTGACGACGACGCACGCTTTCGGGTTGACGGGGCATTCGATCTGGCAGGACGTGTCCTCCATACACTGATCGCGTGCGACAGGCGTAGCGTAGTTGTTGACGATGGCAAGTACGTCGTGCGGGCAGGCTTCGACGCAGGCGTGACAGCCAATGCAGCGTTCGGTGATGACGACCGGATGCGGATAATCCGGCCCGTCGGGGTCATATTTTGTCAGCTGTTCGAGCGTCAGCGGGACGTTGGTCACGTCAATTGACGCATCCGGCGTTGACGACTTTCTAAGCAACAGTCGCTCCCGAACGACATCGCGGAAGGAAAAAAAGAGACCGACGAACAGAAGAAAGAGGCCGCCCAACGCCCAACCGTACAGGGGAAGTCCGCCGACAAATTGTCGCTCTGTGGCGAGCGTCAACTGGTTGACGGCCAGCAGCAAAATTATCAGCGAGAGGATGAAGAAGAGTTGAATCTTTTTCATATGCGACAAGAGAGCGATCTGGCTTTTATTGTTGTTCCCGCCCCCGGACGAGAAATGTGCCGGCCCATTGACGCCGATCTTTGACGTGTTGGACATGACACGAAATGCAGTTGGGCCGGTCGTCCGCGAGTAGCTTACCGAACTGCCCGCCGCGGTCGCCGTTATGACACGTCGCGCACGTCGCACGTGGCGTCAAGCGATCCAGCGGGGCGAACGATTGATGACAAGTCGAGCAGGACATTTCGCCGTCCCTGTTTCCTTTCAGATTGCCGACGACCTTCACACGGTGGAGGTGCAGGGCGTGAAACTCCGCGCTGCGTCGCCGTTTAGTTTCATCTCTCTCAAGAGATTCGGAGGGGATTCGCTTCAACGGATTTTCCAAAGTCGCGCGGAGCGCGGGCGACTTCTGCGCCCACTCAGTTTCGTCTAATCCGGGCCAGACCCATTCGCCGTCAATCACAGGATAACCGAGCGCGCCTCCGTGCGGAGTCTTCACGGCACGTCCGCGGTAGAGTTGATGATTGGCGTCGTCGTGACAACTGACGCATGCCTGAATGCTCGCGGCGGCGGGAGCGAACTCGACGCCGCGATGCTCCGCGTGACAGTTGACGCAGGTGATGCCCGCATCCGCGTGGGCCTTAGTGTTGGTGGCCGAGAAGCTTTCCGTCTGGTGACAGGCGGCGCAGTTCGTCTCCATCCTCGACTTGAGCGTATGGCATGTGACGCAGGAATCCGCGTTTGGCCGTGCCGCGACGGCTGGCGACAGCGACAACATCGTGCGCGCGTGTGCGCCTGAGAGCGGGGCGGGCGAGAAAGCATTCGTGTAGCCGAAGGCTGCGAAGGCTGTGAGTGCGCCGACGGCGAGCAACCCCCAGACGAAAAGCGAGACGGGCCACGGTCGCACGAGATCGCGCGTCGGCATCCAGTTGAAGCGCGACTTGCCGAGCACGCGCGAGGGCGCATGCGGTCTGAGGGCGGAGAGGCGTTGCATGTTGCCCGCTTCACGTTTACGCTTTGCCCAGAAGACGCTCAGCGAGTCAGACACACCGCTCGTCAAACGTTCTTCGCCGCCCGCGTTGTCCACCGTCAGGAGCGGCGGCACAGGGCTTTCGTCGCGAAGCTCGGCCTCTCCTAATTTCACCGCGACTTGAAGAGAGACGCGCAGGTTGAGTGCGTCTCCGACTCGTTCGGCGACGAGGAAGAAGGGGCCTAGTTGGAGCACGTCGCCGTCCGCGAGAACCTCTGCTTCTTCGACCGCGATGATACGCCCGTTGAGGGTCGTGCCGCTCGAATGGCTGAAATTAAAGACGTAGAAGCGGCCTCCCGAACCGTTGATGCCGGCGTGCAGGCGCGACACCGTCGGGTGGTTCAAGACCAGATCGCAACCGGGCAGGCGACCGATCTTCAGCCCGTCCGTGACGAGCGCGAGCGGGTCAACGTTCAAGTCTTCCCGCGTGATGATGAACTTGCTGGCTTGCGTCTCCATGTCTTCGCAACGACGGGTCGGGCGTCAACGCACGGCGAAAAAGAGGACTTGTAAAATATGCGCCAGCATCAACGCCAGCATCAACGATGTCGCGACGACGTGCGGCGCGAGCCAGAGCTTGAGAAGCTGATGCAGATAGATGAGCGAGTCAACGCGCCTGAGCGTCACAGAGGCTTCGACGATTCCCAGAAAAGATTGTCGCGAGTCGGCGTCGAGGGTGCGCATCTCTTCTTCAAATTCCTCGCGGGCGTGCGCCAGCAGTTGAGTCAAAGGCTCGCGCCTGACGTACTGGCGCAGCAGAAAACGGATGGAGAAAAATCTACCGCGAACTTTTTTTCGCAATGACAGGCGAAGACTCCCGCCGCCGCCGGAACTGATGTCTGAGAGCACGGCGCGTAACTCCGCACGCCGCGCCTGCAAGTCTTCGATGAGAAGCGGTTCTCCTTCAATGCTCGTCATGACGCGCGGGCAGATGTAGTAACAGGCGAGGCCGAAAAGACCCGTGAGAATGACGGCATCAAATGTGATCATGAGGGCCGAGGTGAGCAGACCTCCGGTCGAGCGACCGCCGTGGAGCAGCAGCGACACGCCCGCGATTAAGCCCACATAAATGTGCGCCAGCATCCAGTAGCGGAGCGGCCCGGCGCGTCGCCTGTAAATTTGTTTCCGCGCCGGGTAAGTCATCACCGCCGCCACGCCGCCGAGTCCGACGAGTCCGCTCAGCCAACGCAGCGTCAGCCATGTGTCGCCGAGCGGGTCGTCGAGTACGAAGGTGCGGAGCGCGACGGCGAAAAGGAGAATGGCGGCAAAGGTAAAGACGATGCCGGAGACATGGATGAGACGCGCGGGCGTATCGCGCCGGTGGATGTTGCGACCGATGGCGTGCGTCTGGTCGCGATAGATGATGCCGAGACGCCCGTTGACCTCGGTGAAATACTCGCGCGGGTTGACGCGCACGAGCGCGCCTGTCGGGCAGTTCTCCTGACACGAGTAACTTTCCGTGCGCGCGCCCGGAGGGTTGAGAGCCGTGCCCGCGCAGAGATTGCATTTCGCGGCGAGCAAATTGTCCGTCGCCGTGACGGGAGGTGGAAGCGTTTCGGGCGCGACGCTCAGCCAGTCGGTGAGTCGTAAGCCGAAAGGTTTCGGTGGCGGCGCATCCGTCTGTCGTCGAATCATCGTGATCGCGTTATACGGGCATTGCGTCGCGCAGTCGCTACAGCCGATGCAGGTCTGGGGGTCAATATCAATCTGGCCGCCGACGAATCGCCCGATGGCCCCGGTCGGACACCCCGTCAGGCATTCAGGGTCTTGACAGTGCATGCAGACGGAAGGCACGAGGACGTGTTGCGTTGAGTCGCGCCCCGGTTTTTGCGGACGCTCGATGTGGATGCCGCGCCGCAACAGGCGCGACTGGCCGTGTACTTTGTGGCAGGCGAGCGAGCAGTTGCCGCAACGCACGCACTTGTCCATGTCCATCACGAGCAGGTTCGCGCCGTCCACTATCCCGGTGGCGATTTCTCGCTCCGTCGCGATGACGGCGGATTTGACCGGAGGCGCGGAAACTGAAACGTCGTCGTCCGCGAGGGAAAGACCTGTGAAGGCGCGCTTGAACGTCTCGCTTAAATGGGCGTCGCGGCGCAGTCGTGGGATAGAGACTTCGAGGGCCTCCGTGCGCTGCAAGATCGTCGCGGTGTACGCCCAGCGCGAGTCGTCGTTGATGCCTTCTAGTCCCAGACAATTGCCCGCGCCGAGAAAGTCAACCGCCCCCTCTTCGGCCAGTCCGCCGACCAGCATCTCGGAATAGAGCGTCCCGGCCCCGAAGCCGCGCACGCGACGCAGCCAGCCGTTGCGGATGAAGATGACGCGGTCAACCGGATCGCCCTCGCGAAACAGAACGTGATGCCGTGCATAGACCATGAAGCGCGCGGCCTTGCCGAGTTTCCCGACCAACTCAGGGTTGAAAACGTCGCCCGTAAATTGTTTGACTTCGACCAGCGTTCGCGCCAGCCCGTGTTTGCGGTAGGTCGCGTCGAGCAACTGGCCGAAGACGGGGAACTTGCGCAACAGACGTAGAGCGGGCCGTGTCAGTTCGAGCACCGCGGCGGTCGAATGCGGCGGGACGATGATCGTCGCATTGCGCGGCAGACCTGCGAGCACGGACATCTCTCCAAAACTCGTGCCCGGCGTGATTTCACCGACTTTGTTATCAAGCCCGCTCGAAGCGTCTCTCACGTACACGTCGAGATTGCCTTCGACCGAAATGTAAAAAGTATTGCCGCCCCAGTCGTCCTCTCTAATCACCATTTCACCCGGCTCGTACTCGAACAAGCGGACGTAAGGGCCGACCTTCTTGCCGTTGTAGTTGCGACCGTAGGCGATCACTTCGAGGTCGAGTTCATGGACGTACTGGTCTGCCCGCCGCTCGACGAGTTCCGAGATGATTTCCACGCTCTCGATTGCTCGCAGGATGTCTCTGTGCTTGGTGATTTGCTTTGGCATACCTGACTTAATATTGCGCTTGCGCGGACGATTTCTCCGAAGGGTCGAGCCAGAATAACAGACCTGATTTTGACAAGGATGCGGAGAAAACGAACGGGAGCACTAGGATTATAGCATTCGACGTGAGAGAGCGGACGCCCTGTTAAATCCATACTGCTCGACCGTTTCAACAAAACCGGCGGGCAGCACCGGCGCACACCTGTGTGCTCTATATTTCACCATCGGGCGTGGAATTTCGGGAACTGCATGCGCCTTCCGGCGTGTACGTTTGCGAGGCAGAACTGTCGTCGGGTGTATAATTCAGCCGCCGCGCCGTTTCGACAGGTAGGAGTCGCTGAAATGTCCGGTATTTAGAGTTTGCAATGTGGTTACGGCAACCCACCGTTCCTGAATGAGCGCCATCTCATCAACCAGTAAACACTTGCTCTCCGCAGCGACGGGGACAGCCTCGGCGTCCGTCTCGTCCGCCGTCGAGCCTCTTTCAGATCACGGATTGCTTCAGGCGACGCTTGAGGGCGACGACGCGGCTTTCGCCGAACTGGTCAGGCGCTATCGCAATCAGATCACGAACTTCGTCTATCGCATGACGAACGATTACGAGTTGGCGGTTGATCTGGCGCAAGAGACGTTCATGCGCGTCTATGGTGCGGCTGAACGCTACCAGACGACTTACGCCTTCTCGACTTATATCTACCGGATTGCGACGAACCTCGCGATCAGCGAGTTGAGACGGCGCAAGCGACGAAGGTTAGTTTCTCTCTCGGCGTTTTTTCAGGGCGGCGACGGAGCGGGCGACGCGCGCGAGCTAGACCCGCCGGACTTGCGACCTTTGCAGGACACGGCTTTCGTCGAAGACGAGCGGCGCGCGGCGGTGGCGCGGGCGATAGCGTCGCTCCCTGAAAAGTACCGCGCCCCGCTTGTGCTCAGAGACGTTGAGGAGCGCAGTTATGAGGAGATCGCCCGCATTCTCGAAATGAGCGAGGGCACGGTCAAGTCGCGCATCAACCGCGGGCGCTCGTTCCTGCGCGATAAGTTGAAGGCTTATTTGTAAAGAGGATTCAGGTGCAGTGATGAATTGTAAGCGTTATATGCTTGAGATGGAGGAAGCATCCGGCGGCGCGGGCTTGAGCCGTGAAGCGCGTGCACATCTTCGCGCATGCCGTCATTGTCTGGATTTTTACGAGCGAGGCGAATCGCTCAGTCGTCTGGTCGGCGGGCTTGAAAAAGTTGTCGCCCCGCCCGACTTCGAGTTTCGCCTGCGCGCACGTATGGCAGCCGCTAAAAAGGTGAAGCGACAACCGTGGCTGAGCGCCCGCTTCGTT
>JBAVPI010000466.1:0-4724 GCA_049692915.1 Pyrinomonadaceae bacterium | reverse complement strand
GATGTGCGCGGCGGGCAGCAAGCGCCGCAATTCGCGCAGCGCCGGGACGGTCATCACGGCGTCGCCGACCCAGTTTGCGCCGCGCACGACCACGCGCTCGATCTTTTCAGACTGTATCTTTCGCTCTCGCACAACGATCAATGTTGATCTCAAAGTAGAGACGTGAATCTCGAATTTCAAATCACGATCTCGAACCTGAAATCTCGACTAGAGCAGGCTTCGCAGTCCCTCTTCGATGCCGACCTGCGGCTGCCAGTTGAGTTCGGTGCGGGCGCGCGTCAGGTCGGAGACATAGTTGAAGGGCACGGGATCGGGCAGGCGTGCGGCGTCGTCAATGACGGGTTCGATCTCGATCATCCGCCCGATGGTCTCGACAAACTCGCGCAAGCGCGCCGCGTTCTGTTTGCCTCCGCCGAGATTATACACGCCCGCGGCGAGCGGCGAGTCAACGAAGGCGCGGCAGGCGCGCGCGAAGTCGTCAACGTGGAGTATGTCGCGCACGGGAGCGCCGTTCGCGGGGAGACGGATGGGGCGTCGTCGTTTGACGGACTCGACATAGTTGGTGATGAAGCCCGGCATGTTGTCGTCGCTCAAACGCGCATAGACGGTCGAGAGGCGAAAGACGCAGGCGCGGATGTTTCGTTCGTGCGCGTAGTAGTCAACGTAGCGTTCGCCGAGCAGCTTTGACCATTCGAGCGCGGTCTGGCCCGCGTAATTGACCGGACAATCTTCCGGTACTGCTTCGTAGTTGTCGGCGTGCGGGCCGTAAACATCTTTCGTCGAAGCGTAGATGAAGACGGTGTTGGGCTGCATGTGCCGGAGCAGATTGGCCGTCCCTTCGGCGTTGACGCGGAAGGTTTCTTCCGCCTCGTCGGCGCTCTTATCGAGACGCGCGGCGAGGTGTATGACCACGTCGTAACCGGCGACGCGCGCGGCATCCGACGCGCTCAAGACGTTGAAGCCGGAGCGCCGCGAGAAATCGTCCGCGCCGAAGAAGCGCCGGACGTGCGTGCCGAGATAACCGCTGCCGCCTGTCACCAGAACTCTCATTGATTATTCGCCGCGCGCCATCGTTTTCAAGCTGATGAGCGATTCCGCGTTGCCGATGGCGATGAGCAGATCGCCCGTTTCGATCAACGTGTCGCCGGACGGGTTGAAGATCATCTCGCCCTGACCGCGACGGATGGCGGCGATGACGACGTTGAGGTGCGAGCGAATCTGCGTCGCACGCAATTCCTGCCCCGCCAGTTCGGACGAGCGAGCGACCTCCACCTGCTCGAAGGCGAGGTCGAGATTATCGGCGGCGATGGATTCCATAAAGTCCGCGACCGCAGGACGCAGCATCGCCTGCGCCATCCGGTGGCTGCCGATGATCGTGGGGGCGACGACGCGGTTCGCGCCCGCGCGAATCAATTTCGGTTCGGCCTGCTCCTCGACGGCGCGTGCGACGATGTGCAGTTCGCGGTTGAGGTCGCGCGCCGTGAGCACGACGTAGAGATTATCCGCGTCGTCGGGCAGGCAGGCGGCGAGGCCGCGCGCGCGTTCCACACCCGCCTCGCGCAGAGTTTCTTCGAGCGTCGCGTCGCGGATGAGGACGAGCGCGGGGGCGATGCCGAGTTCGCTCGCTTTCCGCGCGTCGCTCTCGATGACGACGAAAGACTCGCCGCTGCGTCGCAGTTCACGCACGATGCGCGAGCCGACGCGCCCCGCCCCGCAGATGATGAAGTGGTCTTTCAGTTTATTCATCTCTCGATGCCTGCGACGCTCGCCGAAAGCGACGATGAGTTCCGATTTAACGAGCGATTGAACGGCGGTCGAAAGCAGATAGCCGGCGGTGCCGACCCCTACGACCATGAAAAAGATGCTGAAGTTGCGCCCAGCGGGCGAGAGCGGCAACGGCGGCCCGTAGCCGACGGTCGTCACCGTCATCACCGTCATGTACAAACTATCGAGCAGCGTCCAGCCTTCGATCAGTTTGAAGCCGACGGTGCCGAGCACGATCACGCATGCCAGTGCGAGCAGCGAATAAACGAAGCGCGTGCGCAAGCGGCGGGGAAATTTCCAGACGGCGGGCATCGAACCGTGTGCCTGTCGAACTACATCAAAGCAACGTCGAGCGAACCCGTTCACGGTAGCTAAAAGGCGTGGGGGGTGTCAATTAGAGATAGACAGTTCGGAGTGACACGGTTTACATTTCGAGTGATTAGAGATGAGTGACAGGTGAGAAGACAAAGAAATTCTCACTCGTCATCCATCGCCCGTCGTCCAGCACCGCTCTTATGGCCCTTCGTCATCCACCCAAAGGCTACGTCCCGCCGGTCGCGAGAACGCGCGGAGGCGGCGGGCGCATGGTCAGGTTTCAAGAGCCGGAACCCGGCTTCGGGCGTCGCTGGTCGCGGCGCATCTTGCGCCCGGCCGTCATCGTGCCGCTGCTCTTGCTCGTCATCACGGCGGGCGCGGTGCTCGGTTATTACTACCACATCTTCTCAGAGCGCATAGACCGGCTGCTGCGCGGCGAAGTGTTCACGCACTCGGCTGGCATCTACGCCGCGCCGCAGCAGTTGCGCGCGGGCGAGAACCTATCGCTCGAAGACCTCGTCACGCGCCTGAAGCGTTCTGACTATGTCGAGCAGGGACAGCAGGCCGACAGCGCGCGCGGGCGTTACACCGTGACGGGCGCGACCCTTGAGATTGCGCCGGGCAAAGACTCTGCCGTTGACGGCAAGTCGCAGTTTCCGCACGTCAAAGTTCAGTTCGGGCGAGGGGGCAAGGGCATCGCCGCCATCAACGACGCCGACAGCGGAGCGCGCGCGCAGTCCGCGTGGCTCGAACCCGAACTCATCAGTTCCGTCACGGGCCAGCAGCGCGAAAAGCGCAAGGTGATCGGCTTTCAGGATTTGCCGCCCGTTCTCATCAAGTCAATCACCGTGACGGAAGACCGCGACTTCTTCAACCACTACGGCATCAACTTTCGCGGCATCCTGCGCGCTCTCATTCGTCGCTACGACGCCGACCCGACATCGCACATCGCCAATCAGGGCGGCTCCAGCATCACGCAGCAACTCGTCAAGAATCTCTTCCTCACGCCCGAACCGACGCTTCGCCGCAAGGTCGCCGAAGCCTACATGTCCGTCATCCTCGAAACACGACTTTCAAAGGAACAGATTTTCGCGCTCTACTGCAACGAGGCTTATCTCGGCCAGAACGCGGGCTTCTCCGTCAAGGGCGTCGGCGAAGCCGCGCAGACCTACTTCAACAAGGACGTGACGGCGCTGACGCTGCCCGACGCGGCGCTGCTCGCCGGTCTCATTCGCAGCCCGAACCGATACAATCCTTACCGCCACCCGGATGTCGCGGTTGACCGGCGCAATCAGGTGCTGCAATCAATGTTGGAGGCGGGCGCGATCAGCGATGCGGAGGCGTCACAGGCCAAGGCGACCCCGCTCAAACTCGCGCCCGCGAAGGGCCGGATAGATCAATCCGACGCGCCCTACTTTGTTGACTTCGCACAGCAGCAACTCGGCGACCTCCTCGCCGACACGAGCGCCGCGACGCGCCTGCGCATCTACACGACGGTTGACATGGATTTGCAGCGCGCCGCCTACGCCGCCGTCACGAAGCAACTCGCCGCGCTCGACAAGGTGCAGTCGAAGCGATATCCCGCAGGCACACTGCAAGCTGCGCTCGTCGCGATGAACGCTCAGACCGGCGAGATCGTGGCGATGGTCGGCGGGCGCGATTATGAGAAGAGTCAACTCAACCGCGCGACCGATGCCATGCGCCAGCCCGGCTCCGTCTTCAAGCCTTTCGTCTATGCCACAGCCCTCAACACGGCTTACGATCCCATCCCGCGCATCATCACGCCCGCGACCGTTTATACAGACGAGCCGAAGACCTTCAGCACGGGCAATCAGGAATACTCGCCCGGCAACTTCGGCGAGCAGTACTCGCGCCAGCCCGTCACACTGCGCGACGCGCTCGTTCATTCGCTCAACGTCGTCACGGTCGAGGTGGCGCAGGAAGTGACCATCGGGCGCGTGATGAATCTGGCGACGAAGGCGGGACTGCCCAAGCCGAAACAGAACTACCTCGCCCACGCGCTCGGCACGAACGAAGCGACGCCGCTGCAAGTCGCCTCGGCCTACACGGCCTTTGCGGGGGCGGGCACGCGCACCACGCCCGTCGCCATCAACCGCGTGACGACCGGCACGGGCGTGACCGTCGCCGCCCCGAAAGCGCAGAAGAACGAGGTGATGAAACCGGAAGTCGCTTACCTGATGACATCGCTGTTGAAGGATGTGGTCAACCGCGGGACGGCGGCGCGTCTGCGCGCGCGCGGCTTCAAGGCGAACGTCGCGGGCAAGACCGGAACGTCGCGCGACGGGTGGTTCGCGGGTTACACGCCGAACCTCGTCTGCGTCGTCTATGTCGGTTTCGACGACGGCTCGCAACTAGGGATGACGGGCGCTGACTCCGCGCTCCCCATCTGGGCCGACTTCATGACGGCGGCGCTCAACGAACATCCCGAATGGCAGGGCGACTGGCAGCAGCCCGCCGGCATAGAACAGGCCGAGATAGACACGCGCACGGGAATGCTCGCCGCCGCCGACTCGACGACGAAGCGCACGGAGTTGTTCATCAGCGGCACCGCGCCGCACGAGACGACCGGCGCTCCCTCCGAGGGCGAAGGCGAGTCAACCGACGAGACGCCGCCGCAGATAGAC
>JBAVPI010000465.1:0-10424 GCA_049692915.1 Pyrinomonadaceae bacterium | reverse complement strand
GCACAGGGCGCGCGCGCCTCGACGATCCGCGACATCAACCGGCAGATCGTCCTCAACTACGTGCGCGACCGCGAGCCGATCTCGCGCGCGGAAATTTCGCGCGAGGCGGAGTTGCAGCGCTCCACCGTCTCGACCATCGTTGACGAACTCGTGGCCGAAGGACTCGTCGAAGAGACGGGCGCGGGCAAGTCAACCGGCGGGCGGCGACCGACGCTGTTGCGACTGCGGGCCGCCGGCGCGCTGGCAATCGGCGTCACCATCACGCCCTCCTACACCACTGTTGCAACGAGCGATCTGGCGGGCCGCGTGCTCGAACGCGAGAGCTTCGAGAACAGCCGTCGCCCTGACGAGATGCGCTCACGCATCATCCGCTCGGTGACGGAGATGGCGGGCCGCGACGGCAGCGACCGGATCGCGGGCGTCGGCGTCAGTCTCCCCGGCCTCGTTGACCCCGACACGGGCCGCGCCATCTATATCCCATTCTTCAAGTGGCGCGACTGGCCCATCGCCGAAGAGATCGAAGCGGCGACGGGACTGGACGTGCGCGTGGACAACGACGCGAACGCCGCCGCGCTCGCCGAACTCTGGTTCGGTCGCCCGGAGGTCAACGATTCGCGCGACTTCATCCTCGTGCTCGTCGCCGAAGGCATCGGCACGGGAATCGTCTTCGGCGGGCAGATTTATCGTGGCGAGCACGGAGCGGCGGGTGAGTTCGGCCACATGATCGTCGGCGTCGGTCAGGGCGCGCCGGTCGCCTGCTCGTGCGGCAACCTCGATTGCTGGGAAGCCTTTTCATCGGAGCGCGCGGGTGTGGCTCGATACCTGAAAACAATCGGGGCGAGCGGCGGCACGACGAGTCGCATCGAGTTCACTGAACTGGTCGAACGCGCTCTCGGCGGCGAGGGGGCGGCGATTGACGCGCTCACCGAAACCGCACACTATCTCGGCATCGGCATCTCGAACTTAATCGTCGGCCTCAGCCCCGAATCGGTCGTCGTCGGCGGCCAGATCACGCGCGCGTGGTCGCTTGTCGCCGCCACGCTCGAAGAGGCCGTGCGCCGCAGCATCCGGCGCGGACTCCCCTCGGCGCGCATCGTCGCCTCGACCCTCGGCGAGCCGACGCTGATGGGCGCAATCAGCCTCGTGCTCTCGCGCAAGTTCGGGTTAGCTGAAGTTTGATTGAAACTTACTAAAGCCCGCCGCCGGAGCCGTGTCCTGCGCCCGCCGGTTCTCGTCAAATTTTCTTGACTTGTGCCGGTAGCCGGAATAATCTTCGCGTCGCCACACTCTGACCGCGCAGTTTGCGAAACTCTCGCAAGAGTTCCGTTGGCCTCAACCTCAAAACATCGGAAAAGGAGTTCGTGAATGAATACTCAAAGAATACTCTCTCAACTTCAACGTCGAAGAATAACTGTGACACAGATTGCATTGCTTCTTTCCTGCTTGGCCTTGTGCTTGGTCGGAATGGTATCGAGCACGGCGCAATCTCCTGTTAAGGAGGAAAGGGAAATTCAAGACAAGATACCTGCTCATTTGCCAATCAGGATTAAGGTGAAAAACCCGGAGAAGGTGAAAGACCTGAAAGATGACAGGTGGTTGAGTAATTTGGAAATCGAGATAACTAATACCGGAAGCAAGCCTATTTATTTTCTATCCATAGTGCTCCATTTGTCGGATGTAAAAGGCGATAGTGGAACACCGATTGGGTATCCATTATGGTATGGCAGAAATGAATTAATAGACTTCTCAAATCCGGTACAACCTGATGACGTACCGATTCGGCCCGGAGAGAGTCATACATTCAAAGTTCCTGAAAATTGGGTGGGGGGATGGGAGCTATTCAAAGCCGGAAAAAGAATTTCTAATCCAAAGAAAATTGATTTCGTCTTTCAGGTGCTTAATTTCGGAGATGGAACAGGTTTTATGTTGCCATCGGGTCAACGGATTCCCGATAAGGAAACTTCCGGCATCCCTTACCGGCGATTCTCTTACGGGCAAAGCGATGAAGCAGTAGGACGCGGCTTTGGCGACGTGCTTCTACTTCGCGCCTTTGCCTTCCGTCAGCGTGATGGTGCGGTCAACGCCGGTTATGTCGAAGGCTTCGAGCGAGCCGTCGGGCCACTTAACTTCGAGGCGTTCAACTTTCGTCGCCGCGCCGAGACCGAAGGAGAGCGCGGGGTCGTTGTTGGAAGCATAGCCGCCGCCGCTCACGAGGTCTCCGCGCTGCCGCGTCTTGCCCGTCGTTAAATAGACGATTGCGCCGGTGGCGTCGCGCGGGCTTTTCTTCGCCGTGTCGCCGACAAGTTTAAGGCGCAGCCAGTGGTTCGCGTTTTCAGCGACGTTGCGCAGGATGGTCGGCGCGGCGTCCTGATTGTTGATGACGACATCGGGTTTGCCGTCGCCGTCCAGATCACCCACGGCCATGCCGCGACTAACCCAAGACTCCGCGAGTCCCGTCCCCGGCAACGCGCCGACGCGCTCGAAGACGCGCACCGGACTGCCATCCGATTCGCGCCGTTCGATGCCGTGAAACAGAAGCGGCTGCTGCGCGTAAGACGTGCCCCACTGCTGTTTATCCACCGCCGGATAAACGTGCCCGTTGACGATAAAGACATCCTTCCAACAGTCGTTGTCGTAATCGAGAAAGCTCGCGCCCCAGCCGAGGAAGGGAATCGTCGGCTCGCCGTGGCCCGCCTGAAACGTCATGTCCGTAAAGTTACCGTCGCCGTCGTTGTGATAGAGCGTGTTCGAGTCGTCCGAGAAATTCGTGATGTAGAAATCCACCTTCCCGTCGTTGTCATAGTCGCCCACGCCGAGGCCCATCCCTGCCTGCTCGCGCCCGTTCTCGTTGAGGGCGATGCCGGAAGGGTAGCCCGACTCTTCAAACTTTCCATTTCCCGAATTGATGTAAAGCTGTTTCGGCGTCGAATCGTTGACGACCACGAGGTCGAGCAAATCGTCGTCGTTCACGTGCACCCACGCGGAAGAGAAACCGTAGTAGCCGGGCGCGTCGTTAACGCCTGTCTTGTCGCTCACATCCTCGAACGCGCCGTCCGCTTTTTGATGATAGAGCGTGTCGTGGTCGCCCTTGAGTCCGCGCGGGCCGCACATCACGGCGACGCCGCGAAACTGGCAGAAGTTCTGCGCGAGTTGTCCGGGCCGCGCCGCTTCGGAGGGGTTCGGCGGCATGTTGTTGATGTCGAAATCAACATAGCCGGGGACGAACAGGTCGAGCCGCCCGTCCCTGTCGTAGTCGCCGAAACTCGCGCCCGTGCTCCATCCCTTGCGCGCGACGCCGAGCTTTTCCGCCACGTCCGTAAACGTCCCGTTGCCGTTGTTGTGATAGAGACGAGACGTGCCGAAGTTGCCGACGTAGATGTCGGCGTTGCCGTCGTTGTCGTAATCGCCGATGGCGACGCCCATCCCCCAACGCTCGTTGGCGACGCCCGCCTTCTCCGTCACATCCTCGAATTTCCAGTCGCCGAGGTTGCGATAGAGAGCGGCGCGCGGCGCACGCTCTTTGCCCGCCTGCGCGAAGAGCGTCGAACCGTTGATGAGATAGATGTCGGGCCGCCCGTCGTTGTCGTAGTCGAAGATGGCGACGCCGCCCGACGTGGTCTCGACGATGTAGTCTTTCTGCGCGCCGCCCGAACGCATCTTAAAATTCACGAGAGCGGTGCGCGCCGTCACGTCCTCGAAAACTTTCGCCGCCTTCGGGTCGGTGACGTTGACCGTGCGCCGCGTGGCCGAGACGAGCGCCTTACCGGTCGAGACGCCGCCACCACTCATCGTCCCCTGTGCAGGCTGCCCCGTCGCCGCGCCCGGCGGATCGGCCTTCTGCTGTGCCTGCGTCGCAGAAGGGTATAAGGCGCAGAACAGAAGCGCGGCGAGACTCAGTGTGCGGGCGATTGTGCAGAACAGAGGACGGCTTTTGTAATTCATAAAAACTTTGCGTTCTTTAGTTCGACGAGTATGATTCGGGAGAGTTCGAGGAGCGCTTTCTCAAGACGGCGGGCACATCTTCGTCCGGCCATTTCGACTCCATACGATAGAGCTTGCATAGTACAGATACGCGACGTTTCCTTCAAACCCTTCAAACGATGAGGCTGGCGTTAACCGTGCAAAAGCCGCGCCTGCAACATGCGGGACGACAGGGGCCAAGTCAAACCACAACACAGATCACGGAGGATGAATTGATGAAGCTTTACATTCGAGGTCTTCTCTTATGCTTCGCTCTCGTCTGTCTGGTGTCGGCGGCACGGACGACGGCGCAGGTACGCGACAGCGGCGGCGGCGGTAACGGCGTCATCATCCTGCCCGTCGAACAACTCCCGCGCGTCGTGCCTTCAAGCTTCTACTTCTCAGGGCAGAGCGCGCCCACGCAAATGCGGAACTCGGCTGTCGCACGCTTCGGCGATAGACGGCACGTCGTCGCCGGTCTGGTGGACACGAGCGGCTACTCGACCGAAGTGCGCGGCAAGTACGAAGGCTTTTTCATCACCGACGCGAGAATCACGGTCGGCACGGGCACGCTCATGGCGGGCGCTTACGGCTTCGGCTTTTCCGACGACGGCTCACTCAATTTTTACGACGTGGGCGGCGAAAAGATCATGTCAGTCGCAACGTCGGACGATAAGTCGCTCGCGCGCCCGCGGCCACTGATGATGGTCAAAGCGCCGGACGGCCTCCGGCTCTACAGCGGGCGTCGCTTCGTCCTCGTCAACGCCCCGGCGCAAGAGACGGAGCTTTGAGTGCGTGAATGTAAAACGATGGAAGCATCTCCTGCAAGTTGGACGGTCAGCCTGAAAATTTGATTGACAGGGTTTGGATTCTGTATTAAAACGTTACTTCGTTCGGACAAGCAACAAACTTTCTGTTCGGGTTCTGCCGAAGAATCATTTATTTCAAAGCAAGAATCACTGGAGCGTCGCTTCATTGCACGCGTGCGATTTGCGCAGGTGTCCGAACACGCACGCGAGGGAAGCGCCACGCGATCATTTCCAACCCACCCGTTTGAAGAACGACACAGGCGAGGCCAAGTATATGAGGATTGACCGGAGACAGCCGCGATTTTTCACCGCTTTCATCATGCTCGTCTTCAGCGTGACGGCGCTGGCGATGACGATCCACGCGCAAAATAATAAAGGCACGATTGTCGGTACGGTGAAAGACCCGAACGGCGCGGTCGTCAAAGACGCCAAAGTCACCGTCACCAACCTCGCCACAGGCGAGTCGCGCGAAGTGACGACGAGCGATGACGGGACTTACACCGTGCCTGCGCTCGATCCGGGACGGTATCGCATACTGGTTGAAGCGGCGGGTTTCCAGTCGGTCAACTTTGAAGAGATCACGCTCCAGACCAACGACCGCCTGCCGGTTGACGCCGATTTGAAACTCGGCGGCGTCGGGAGCGAGACCGTGACGGTGACATCGGAAGCGCCGCTCGTCGAGAGCGAGACGAGCGTGCGGGGCGACGTGATTACGGGACGCGAGGTCACAGACCTTCCGATCCCGCAGCGCAACTTTACGCTGCTGGCCGCACTGTCTCCGGGCGTGACGCGCCCCAACTTGGGACTGCTCGGCGGCGGCGGCAACTTCGTGCGCGGCGGCGGCGGCCAGAACAACACAGAGTCAACGCGCTTCCGCGAGTCGGGCGGGTCTGTGCTCGTCATCAACGGCGCGCGCGCGACGAACAATAACTTCAGGCTCGACGGCGTTGACAATAACGAATCGCAGTTCGGGCAGATCGTCATCTTCCCGAACCCGGACGCCATCTCGGAGTTCAAAGTCGAGTCGAGCGTCCCTTCGGCTGAATCGGGACGCGCGGGCGGCGGCATCATCTCGACGACTTTCAAGTCGGGCGGCAACGCCTTTCACGGCACACTCTTCGAGCAGTATCAGGGACGTTTCCTGAGCGCCGCTTCCGGGCAGTTTGACGAAACCAACTCGCCGCCCAACCCGACCACGGGCATCCGTCGCACCCCGCCCAACTACGTCACGCACAACTACGGCGGCACGGTCGGCGGCCCGATGTACCTGCCGCGTTTCGGCGAAGGCGGCCCTAGTTTGTACGACGGGCACAACCGCTCGTTCTTCTTCGTCTCCGTCGGCGACCAGCGCAACGGGACGCCCATCTTCGGTTCGGGAGACAATCCGGCGGACGTGCCCGTGCCGACCGTCAGGATGCGAGTCGGCGACTTCGGCGAACTGCTCAAACCCGGCACGGTGCGCTACACCGTTCGCAACCCCGACGGGACGAGCCGCTCCGTCCTCGGACAGGTCGGCCAGTTGTTCGACCCGAACGGCAATCCGATTCCGGGCAACGACCTGCGCGTGTGCGCCGCGTGCGGCCCCTTCTCGCAGTTCGCGCAGAACTATCTGAACGCCTTTCCGCTTCCGAATTTGCCGGGAGCGGGTCGCAACTTCCGCACGAACCGCGCGGAACGCGCCAACCTCGACAGCTACGACATACGGCTCGACCATCGCATCAGCGACAGCAATTCCATCTTCGGGCGCTACAGCCGTTTGAAGACGGCGCGCGCGCGCGACAACTTCTTCCCCGTCGGTTCTTCGCCGACCAATCGCGACCTGCCCGCAGGCCCGTCCGCGGGCGACGAGTTCAGCGGCGCGCGCGACATCACCCTCGGCGACACGCATACGTTTTCGCCGACCGTGATTAACGACGCGCGTTTCGGCTACAAGCGATCCGCCATCGGCATCAACAACACCGGCGTCTTCGGCACAGGCGGCTTCGACCCGAACATCTCGGCCAGCCTCGGCGCGCGTAACATCAACCTCGACCCGCTCAGCAGCGGCATCGTGCTGGTCGGCATCGTTGACACCCTGACGGGCACAGACCGCGCCACCGAGTTCACGGGCGACGGCGGCCCTTTCTATTTCCGCTCGAATAACTTCAACTTCGTGGACACCGTGACGGTCGTCAAGGGTAACTCGACCTTCAGGATCGGCGGCGACTATCGCGTGCGCCAGAACACCAACTTCGACGGCGGGCGCAACGGCGGCATCAAGGGCAACTACCAGTACGGCACGACGAACGTGACCGACCCCGTCACCGGTAACAACATTGATCGCGGGTTCGTCTCCGGCAACTATAACGGCATCGGCCCGAACGACACGGGGTCTGCGCTGGCTAACTTCCTGCTCGGCTACGTGCCCGGCTTCGTCACTCGCGGCAATCCCGGCGGGCCGTTCCTCCAGTCGAGCAAAGAGGTCGCCTTCTTCGTGCAGGACGACTGGAAGGTTCGCTCAGACCTGACGCTTAATCTCGGCCTGCGCTACGACATCTTCACCGCCCCGACCGAGCGCTTCGACCGCCAGAGCAACTTCGATCCCGTGACGAAAACCATCAACGTCGCCGGGGAAAGCGCACCGGGCGGACGCGACCTCGCGAACACGGACAAAAATAACTTCGGGCCGCGCCTCGGCTTCGCTTACAGCGGCCTGCGCGACGACAAAAAACTCGTACTGCGCGGCGGCTACGGCATTCTCTACACCACCGACATCAGCGGCGCGCAACCTCTGACCGCAAATCCCGGCACGGGCGCGGCCAGCTACGGCTGCAACCCCATCACCAATCCGGGCGGCTGTCCCTTCGCCGTCTTGCGCAACCGGAATCTGTTCGACGTTGGCGTGCCGACGGCAGCCTTTACCGTCGCCGCGCCCGGCACCAGCTTCGCGGCGACGAACACGGGCGGCAACATTCTCTTCAACGACCCGAACCGCAAGGACGAGTTGTATCACCAGTACAACCTGACACTGCAATACGAGTTTGCGCCGAACTGGCTCGTTGACGTGGCCTACGTCGGCTCGCTCGGACGCAACCTGCTCACGCTCAGGAATATCGGTCGCGAGGGCGGCGTGGATCAGGGCGGCCCCGGCTCGCGAGAAGTGCTCGGCATCGGCCCGGTGATCGCCACGCGCTACACGGGCAAGTCAAACTACAACGCCTTCCAGAGCAAACTGGAGAAACGCTTCTCCGACGGGCTGTCCATCATCTCAAGTTATACGTGGGCGCACGCGATTGACGATTCGCCCGGCGGCATCTGCACCAGCGGGGCCAGCGCGCGCGACTGCGGCCCGGACGATCCGCTGCGGCCCGAACTCGACCGCGCCAGTTCCGACACGGACACCAGACACCGCTTCACGTTCGCCAATGTGTATGACCTGCCAATCGGTCGCGGGCGTCGCTTCGGCGGCGATCTTCCGAAGGCTCTCAACTACGTCATCGGCGATTTCCAACTCAACAACAACATCACGCTCCAGAGCGGGCCTGTCTTTAACGTCACCTGCAACGGCGGGCGCGTGGACATCATCGGCGACCCGACGCCGGGCGCGGCGGACAAGGCCGTGGGGCGTCAACTCAACCCTGCGGCATTCAGGTGCGCGCGGCAGCGCGTCTTTGCCGGCGACCCCGATCTTAACGGCGACGGCACTCTGGCGAATGTGCCGCGCATCGGCACGCTTGGGCGCAACGTCTTCCGCGGGCCGAGGCAGTTCTTCTGGGACGCCTCGCTGTTCAGAAATTTCCCCGTCACTGCCATCAGCGAAGCGTTCAACGTCCAGTTCCGTTTCTCAGCCTTCAACGTGCTGAACCGCGTTAACCGCTCGTCCCCGAACGGCGACATCAACAATTCGGGCGACTTCGGTCGCGACCAGAGCGAGCAGAGACGCAGGCAAATCGAGTTTGCGCTCAAGTTGATTTTCTAAACATTGGCGACGGGCGGCGTGGTTAATGAGTGGCGGGCATGTAGTACGCGCCCGCCATTCGCCCTGTTTGATGGACGAATCGCGCGGGATTGAATTTTTAATGACACCCCGGAGTTCTGACATCTGGAACGCTCGAACCTTGAGCCGCGCGTCTCGCCACCTCGCCGCGTTCGTGGCTCTCTTTGCTTGCGTCGCGCTCCCACACGTCGCAGCGCAGAAACGTCAGGCGCAGAGCGTCGCGGGTTCAGGTCAGCCGTCGGCCACCCGTCAACAACAGGAAAAGTTACTCGGCGAGTCGGCTTCACTACTCAAGGCGGGACGACTCGCGGAAGCCGAAGGACTCGCACGGCAGGCCGTCAGTGCGATGCCGCGCGATGCGGACGCGCGCACTCTGCTCGGAGTCATTCTGGATCAACGCGGGCTGCCCGACGACGCCGAACGAGAGTACAGGGAAGCCCTGCGCCTTAATCCGAAAGCCGTGCCCGCACTCGCTAACCTCGGCGTGCTGCTGGCGCGAACGAAGCGCGCCGATGGGGCAATTGAGGCACTGGAATCCGTGCTGCGGCTCGCGCCGGATCACGCGGGGGCGATCTTCAATCTGGGCGCGTTATACGCGGCGCGCGGAGAATTCAAACGCGCCATTCCGTTGCTCGAACGCGCGGCAGGCATTCGTCCCTCTCCGCCGGTGCAGTCTCAAACGGCGAACGGTTCGTCGGGCGACCTCGCGCTTCTGCTCACGCTCGTCAACGCCTACGCGCACGAGGGGCGCGAAAAGGAATCAGCCGCCCTCGCCGATTCAATCGAGCGTCGCGCCGGGGACGACCCGCGCATCCTGTTCTCGCTCGGACTCGGACTGGCGGAAGCGCGCCGATACGAACGCGCCGCGCGACTGTTCGAGCGCACGAACGCGCTGCGCCCCGGCACGTTCGAGGTGGTCTATAATCTCGGCGTCGCTCTCTATAATCTGGATAAGCTCGACGAAGCGACGCGTCTCCTGCGTGAAGCCGCCGCGCTCGCGCCCGCCGAAGCTCAACCGCTCTACCGCCTCGGCCTCATCGCGTCCGAGCGCGGCGACGACGGCGAAGCGTTGAAGCTCTGGTCTCAAGCACTGAGCCTTCGTCCCGACTACCCGGAAGTTAATTTCATGATCGGCGAAGAGTTGCTCAAGAGTAAGGCTTTCGACAGGGCCGTGCCTTTCTACGAGCGTGCCGTCGAGCAGGATTCGTCGAAGCTGCTTTATCAATTAAGACTCGGCGTCGCACACGTCCGCGGCGAGCGTTACGCGGCGGCGCGCGCCGTCTTCAAACGCGCCATCGAGCGTTTCCCCGACGACGCCAATCTTTACTATCTGCTCGGCTACGCGGCGCGGGCCGAAGGCGTGTATGACGAAGCCGTGACCGCACTCGAACGCTCGCTCCGTTTGCAGCCCCGTAATGCGGACGTGCTGGCGAGTCTCGGCTTCATCGCGAACCAGCGCGGGCAGTTCGCCGAAGCCGAACAGTTGATGCGCCGCGCTATCGCGCTCGACCCGAAGAACTATCCCGCTTATTACGACCTCGGTCGCCTGCTCGTCAAACTTAAGAGGTACGACGAAGCGCTGCCCGTGCTCGAACGCGGAGTCGCCATCAACAACGCAGACCCCGGCATTCATTACCAGCTTTTCACGGCCTACACGCGCCTCAAGCGCAAGACGGACG
>JBAVPI010000464.1:0-2736 GCA_049692915.1 Pyrinomonadaceae bacterium | reverse complement strand
ATTTCCTGTTGGTCTTTCATCGAATTACCTCAAGGGGGCGATTACTTCAAGCGGGCGTTTAATTCACGCGGGCGATAAATTCAGAAGCTGTTAACTCAAGCGGAGAGCGGTCGGAAGTCTCTATCTCTTACCCAGTCCGCGACGGCGAGACAGCAGGGCTTCGCGCATGTGGTTCGGGCGACCGAGGTCGAGCACGGTGTTGCTGACGACGACGAGCAACTCTTCGTGCTCGCGCAGGAACTCGCCCGTCAGCGGGGCGTCGCCCGTGTGCGAGACGACGCCTTCCCTGACCCACTGCCAGAACTGTTTCTGCGTCGTCCAGAACTCTTTGCCGTCGCGACAAACGACGCGCGCGTTGTTCTTCTTTTTCTTCGCGGTCTTTTTCGCTTCCATGATTTTCGAGGGCGTGTGCAGGGTGTCTTGCCCGGCCACTTTTGATGTGCCGACACGGCTGCGCCGCCGCATGTCCGCGCGCGCCTTAACGGTCGAAGGCACACGAGCGGCCACGCCGTAAACCCCGTTTGGGGAAACCTCTCACGCGAGGCGGCGTTCGTCTTTTCTCAACACGGATTCAGGCGTCGCCGGTGCGCGGCGGCGTGAATGCGGAAAAAATTTCAAGAGGCGACGGCGGACGCTCTGTTGCAAACGCCCGCCGCTCGGTGAAAGTGCGCGGCCCGCTGTCCGGCCTTTAACGCCAGCGCGTCGTCGGGTCGCCGATGAGCACCCATGTGCGCAAAACGTCCGTGTCGTTTGTGGCGGAGCGAGCACGCAGCATCGCATCGCCGAGCCGCAACGTGCCGCCCTCGCCGCCGAAGAGAGCGCGGTACAACTCGCGGTTCATCGCGGCCTGTCCCTCCGGCTCGGTCATGCCCGTCGAAGTCCAGACGGCGAGCGCGCCGCCCGCTTCGGCCTTTAAGAGAGACTCGGAAAGGCTGTCGAGCGACGGGTCTTGGTAATACCCGTTGAGGCACGTCATCATCACGAAGAGCGGCAGTCGCCCGCCGTTCTGGAGCGCCGAGGCGTCCTCGCCGCGCAGCAGGCCCTCACCCGTCCAGACGTTGATCGAGCCGTGACCCATCCAGTTGACGATAGACGGCCCGGCGTTGACGGCCCCGACGATCTGGTTGCGCACGGCATCAGCCGACTGCGGCCCGCGGTTGATGCGCGCGATTGAAACGGTCGCGGGCAGCAGGTTCTGCACGGAGTCCGTCGCGGCCTCGAAGCTGTAGCCGTCCGCGCCGTCGCGGTCGGCCACCATGACGGCGGACGAAGGAGCGGCGGCGTCAGGCTCGTGCGCGACGATCTTGCCCACGACGCGCGTCGCTTCCTCGATTGTCCGCACGGGCAGGCGACCGATAGACATCTCCGCCATCCCGTCGTCGTTAAAGTCCGCATACCAGTTGTCGGAGGCCGTCTCCATCTGCGTCGTGTCAACGAGTTTGGCGGGCACGAGATCGAAGGAGCCGCGGCCCGTGCGGTCGCGCGGGTCGTAGCTGCCGTCGCCGACAAGCAGGACGTAGCGCGGCGCTTTCGTCCAGTGCGTCGTCGTCCACGCGAGGAAGTCCTTGACGGCCTGCGGCGAGTGCACGCCGTAGGAGAATTCGTCGTAGAGGTCTTCAACGTCAACGACGGCGGTCGAGAGGCCTTCCTTCTCTCGACGTGCGGCGAGCGGGGCGACCGCCTCGCGGAACGCGCCGTTCGTGATGATGACGAAATCCGCCGCGCGCGATCTGTTCCAGTCGGTCGGCTCGTTGGCGACGGCGTTCGCAATCGCCTCCACGCGTGTGTCCGCGAAGGCATAGAGCGTGCGCGGCGTGTTGCCTGAGAGTCGCACCGTCGCGTTGTAGCTCTCGACGCGATTCTCCTTCACGCTGTCCACCTGCGCGGGCAGTTCCGAGACGTTGCGCGAATCGGTCACGTCGAAGACGCGCACGTTCGGCGTCGTGAACCCGGCGATGCGAATCGTGTCGCCGCCCGTCGCCGCAGGCACGCGCAACGCATCTTCGTCGGCGCGATACGTGTGGTTATAGCTCAGGCGTAGATAGTCCGTCAGACTCACGTCGCCCGACGCGCCGGAGACGAGTCGCACTTCGTTGTCGCCTTCCTGAATCGCGCCCGCCGGGAGATCGAAGAGGGCGGCCCTGTGCTCGCGGCCCGCGAAATCGAGCGTGCCGATTTCCGTGCCGTTGAAGAGGACGCGGACGTTGTGCGCGCTCGCCGTGACGCCCTGAAGCGCCACTTCGAGACGGCCCGCGCCGGAAGCCTCGGAGTTATGCACGGTGAGCGCCTGCGCCACGGGCGTCGCGCCCACGACCCGCCCGAAGAAGTTCTCCGTCTCGCCGTTCAGAAGCGACGAGAAGTAGATGAGACGTTCCCTGCGCTCGACGGTGTAGGCGAAACTCGTCGGCCCGCCCGTCGCGGTGGTTGTCGTGCCGTCGCCTTCTTCAACTGCGGTCGTTGCCGGTGCGGGCGCGGCGGGCGTCCTTGTGGTGTCGCCCCCGACGCCGATGCGTCGTCCGGCGGTCGCCCCTTCGATGAGCCAGTAAACGCGCGCGTCCGAGGCGGGCGTGTCGAGCGCTTCGCCGTAGAACTCAAGCGTGCCGTCCTTTTCCCACGCGTCCGAGTTGACGCGTATGGCCTGCTCGATGCCGCCCGCGAAGAGTTGGAGGCGGGTGGGATCGACGTTAAAGCCGAGGCCCGCGGCGGCGAGTTGCGCGCTCGTGACCCTGTACCAAC
>JBAVPI010000463.1:0-1901 GCA_049692915.1 Pyrinomonadaceae bacterium | reverse complement strand
GCATCGAGGCGCGCGCGCAGGCGTTCGAGCGCGAACTCGATGCGCCGGGGCGTGTCGAACTGAGCGTCAAAAATCGAGAGGGGCGCGTCAACGTCATCGCCGAAGCGGAGCGGAAGAAGATTTCCGTCAGCGCGAGTTCGCCGGGCGCGCTCGTCACCGAGCGCGACGTGCGCATCGCCGCGAGCGGCGGCGTCATCTCGATTGACGTGGAGCGCGAGAGCGAACGCAAAAGCGGCGGCGACGCATCGGGCCTCAAGCGTTCCGCGTCGCGGCAGGCGGCGCTTGAACGCGAGCGCATAGACGTGACGATTCGCGTCCCCGAACGCGCGAAGGTCAGGGTCGAGACGGAGGGCGGCGCGGTGGACGTGTCCGGCAACGTCTCTTCGGCGGAAGTGCAGACCGGCACGGGAACGATTCGCGCCGACGTGCCGCTCGACGCGTTGCATTACAACTTTCGCTGGACGCTCGCGCGCCCGCGCTTTTTCAGCGAAGTAGAGCTGCCGAAAATCAAACAGCAGCGCGGCGGCGGCTACGAGATTTCAGGTCGCTTCGGCGACAAGAAGGCGAAAGGGGATACGCGCATCGCGCTCGATTTGACGACGGCGCGCGGCGTCTTGCTCTTCGGCGTGGCCGACGCCTCGATGGTTCCCTCGGACTTGCGCGAGCGCCCTTTGACGGAAGCGGCGCGCGCCATCATCCGCAGCGGCGATCAGGATTTGACGGACGCGATTCGCAAAGTCGTGCCGCGTCTCGTCGGCGACTACACGCAGACGCTCCCGCCTCGTGCCTCCGAGCCGACGCTTAACGCCGCGCGGCGCGATCCCTTCAACGTCCGCGTCTCCGCCGGGCCGTCGCTCGCGCGCCTTCAGGCGAGCGTCACGGATCGCAACGGGCGCGCCATCGGTGGACTCTCCGAAAAAGACTTCTCCGTCTTTGAAGACAACCGGGAACGGAAGGTCAAAGAGGTGTCGCAATCGAGCGCGCCCTTCAACCTCGTGCTCCTGCTCGACGTGTCGGGCAGCGTCGAAGAGCGTCTGGATTTTATCCGCAAGGCGGCGCTCAATTTCATCAACACCGTCAACGCGCAGGACAGAATCGCCATCATCAGTTTCCGCGACGACGTGCAACTCGTCTCCGATTTCACGACCGACCGCGCGCTCCTGAACGAAAGAACGAAGGACATACAGGCCGGAGGCGCGACCTCGCTTTACGACTCGCTCGCCTATACGCTCGTCCACACGTTGAAGCCCCTGCGCGGCGAGCGCACGGCCATCGTCATCCTCTCGGACGGCGACGACAACAGGTCTTTCATCCCCTTTCCCTCGATTCTCGAATCACTCGTCGAATCCGGCGCGCTCGTCTATCCGATCTACATCCCGTCGGGGCTGATTCCAGCCGGGAGCGCCGCCGCGCCGGAGAGCACGCTTGACCCCACGCGCACGCGTTTCCTGACGCTCACGTCGCGCGCCGAGGAAGAGGGACGAAGGCTCGCCGCCGTCTCCGGCGGAGTCTATTATCCGGTCACGCGCCTCGAACAGTTGCAGCGCGCCTACGACGACGTGGTGGCACAATTACGCACCGCTTACACGATCACTTACGACTCGGATGCTGACGTGCGGCGAGAGGCACGCGTCCGCGTCCGGGTCGCGCGCGAAGGGGCGACAGTGCGTCTCAGTCCCGCCGTCGGGGTGGAAACGAAGACGGCGACGCCGTAAGATATTAAAAACTCCCCGCATCAATCGAGCCGTAAGTGAAGAGGACTGAAATGTCTGTACGCCGCCTTGTCCTGTCAATCGTAGTGGCCCTCCTGCTCGCGGCCTTCGCCGTCGCGCAACTGCGCCACGCCCGCGCGCAAGAGAGCGGCATCACTTCACCGCCGCAGTCGAACACCGCACAGCGCC
>JBAVPI010000462.1:0-4327 GCA_049692915.1 Pyrinomonadaceae bacterium | reverse complement strand
TAGTTTATGAGCGTGATGCGGAAAGAAAGAATTAACAGGGATAGACAGGATGAACAGGATAAGCAGAAGCAAGGAAAGCCGGACGCTGAATGAAGGGCTAACGCTGAATGAAGGGCGAACGTTGAATGAAGGGCGAACGCTGAATGAAGGATGAAAGCTTTTCAGTTCAGCGTTCATCCTTTAGCGTTCAGCCTTTCGGCTTCAGCCTTTCAACTTCATCCTTTCCTTTTCATCCTGTCTATCCTGTCCATCCCTGTTAATTTCTCTTCCACTGAAAGGAAACGAAGATGCCGACATGGGCCAAAGTTATTCTCATCGCCGTCCTTGTGCTGGTGCTATGCGCCGCCGGAGTCGTCGGCTTCGGCGTCTATATGTGGCGGCAGCACGGGCCGCAGCTTATCGAGAGCAGCAAGCGAACGATGGACGAGGGCGGCGAGTACGGTGGGACGACGGACAATCAGGGCTGCGTCAACGAGGCGGTCGCGCGACACCGTAAGTCGGAAGGGTTCGGCGACCTCATCAAGACCAATCTATTTTTGAGCGCGTGTCTCGACACAAGTCGGCCCACGCCCGCGTTCTGCGACGAAGTGCCGAAACGGATGGAGTTCATCAAGGGCGCGCAATGGCAGATGGAACAATGTCAGCACTACGGCCTCTCGACGGAGAAGCAGTGCGGGCAACTCTTCCAGCGAGTACAGCAATTCTGCGAACGCCGCCCCGCCGAAGAGCAGCCCTGATGACATCAATTCTCGTCGTCCGCGCGGGGTGCGCTCCCCCGCGACGCGTGTGAAATAATCGGCGTCCCTTGAAAAATCAGCCTTGCCAAAACGAGCGGGGTCGCCTATCCTTGCCTCACTCGCAGTAAAGGACATGACCATGTTTCACTTGATTCGCATCATTCCAAACAGACTGGCCTAGGTACTGGGCCGTCCACCGCCGACGACGGAATTCTTCCGTCACCTTTCTTCTGAATTTCTATTTCGGAAAGCGGCTATCCGACCGGCTGACGGTCGAAGGATGTGTGCGTCAATGTCGAATCTTGGTATCGAAGTCTCTCACCTACAGAAATTTTTCCGCAAACGCAAAGGAATGTTGCGCCAGCGCTCGACGGAAGTTCACGCGCTCAAAGACATCTCTTTCGAGGTCGGCGTGGGCGAGACGTACGGGCTGCTGGGGCCGAACGGGTCGGGCAAGTCAACGCTGATTCGCGTGCTCTCGACCCTGCTCACGCCCGACGGCGGCGAGGTGCGTCTGCTCGGCCACCGCATCCCCGGCGAAGAGGCCGAGGTGCGCCGCAAGATCGGGCGCGTCAGCGTCGATGCGGCCTTCTACAAAAAACTCTCCGCGCGCGAAAACCTGCTCTACTCCGCCTTTCTCTACGGCATGGACAAGCGAAGCGCGGAACGGCGCGCGATGGAGATTCTCGAAGCGCTCGGACTTGAGCAGGAGAAGTTCACAGACCCGCTCGAAGAGATGAGCCGCGGCATGCAGCAGAAGGTGGCGATCACGCGCGCCCTGCTCATCAACCCGCCGCTGCTGCTGCTGGACGAGCCGACGACCGGCCTCGACCCGAAGAGTAAGCGCGACGTGCAGACGTTCCTCGAAAACCTGCGGAGCGAGCACGGCACGACGATCCTGCTCACGTCGCACGACATGGCCGAAACCGAACGCCTCTGCGCGCGCATCGGCTTCATCGCCGGAGGACGCCTGATCGCCGAAGGCACGGCTGACGAACTCAAACGGCAGTCGAACGCGGCATCGCTCGAAGATGCCTTCATCGCGCTCTCCGGCATCTCGCTCGACGAGAGCGGCAAGGAAATCGTCGGCGGCAATAACGGCGCTCTCGTGAAGGAGGTCAAGTGATGGAACATGTATTGAGACAGACGTGGGCGTTTCTCTTTCGCGACTTGAACCTGACGCGCAGGTACATGTCTTGGGTCGTCGTCTTCACCTTCTACGCCATCGTCAACACGGCGACCATCGCGCTCATCGGCGTGGCGCTCGGCGACCGTCGCCTGACGTTGATGCTCGTGCTCGGCGCGCTGCTGTGGAATTTTCTCTCGGTGCTGTTTAGCGAGATCGCCAACTCGATCACGTATGAACGCTGGGAGGGGACGCTCGAATACACGTTCATGGCTCCGGTCTCGCGCCTGACGCATCTGGCGGGCGTGAGCATCTTCGTCGTCATCTACAGCGTCGTGCGTACGGTCGTCATCGTCGCGGCGCTGACGCTTTTGATTGACCTCGATTTGTCGCGCGCCAACGTGCCGGGCATCCTCGTCGTGCTCGCTGTGAGCAGCGTCGCCTTCATCGGGTTGGGACTCATCGCGGCGGTGCTCCCCGTCTTCAGCCCGGAGCGAGGGGCCGAGGCGACGAACATTTTTCAGGGCCTCCTGCTGCTCGTGTCTGGCGTCTATTACCCCGTAGAGGTTTTGCCGCGCTGGCTGCAACCTCTCTCGTACATCTCGCCTGCGACCTATGCTCTGTCGGCCTGTCGCAAGCTGATGGGCATCGGCGAGGCGGGTGGCGGAGATGTGCAGACGGCGGGCGCGCCGCTCTCTGCGGTGACGCACGAACTGATGGTGCTGGCGTTGATGGGCGCGCTGATGATCCCGCTCGGCCTCTACATCTTCGGGCTGGTGGAGGGGTGGGCGAAGCGCACGGGCAAGCTGAAGCGGACGGGATGAGCGCGAAAATCAGAATCACCCAAAGCAGACACAGAGGGCACAGTTAAGACAAAAACTGTGCCCTCTGTCTTTGCGGCGCTTAAGCTTGAACTTGACTCAAAGCGCCTTTCCTACTCAAACGCCGCGAGCACTTCGTCGGCGTGCTCTTCGACGTTGACCTTGTCGAAGATTTTTTTGAGCTTGCCGTCTTCGTCAATCAGGAACGTCTTGCGCGCCACGCCCATGTAGGTCTTGTCGCCCCAACGCTGTTCGCCATAGACTCCGTATGCGTCGGAGACGGAATGATCCGTGTCGGCGAGAAGCGTGAACGGTAAATTGAACTTCGACGCGAACGCCTGATGCGAAGCTTCGTCGTCGAGCGAGACGCCGAGCACCTTAATGCCGCGCCGCTCGAACTCCGCATAGCCGTCGCGAATCGAGCAAGCTTCTTTCGTGCAGCCCGGCGTGTCGTCCTTCGGGTAAAAATAGAGCACTACTTTCTGGCCGCGCAGGTCGGACAGTTTCACCCCGTTGCCACGCTCGTCGCGCGTCGTGAAATCCGGCGCGTTGTCGCCTTCTTTAAGCATCTCTTATCGCCTCCGTGAAATTTTTTGTAGATGAAAGTGGCTTACATCTTACACCATCCGCTCCACGCCGCACCCGTGCGTGAAGAAGTCGGAAATGAAAAATTGATGGAGCGCCCCTAGACGCGACCATTGAAAGAGCGGAACTGTTCGGGGACGAAGCTCGTGATGTGGTGCGTGGCGGTGTGGCCGTCGGCGTATGTCTGGTAGAGACGGAGTTCGGGGAGTTGGAGGCAGGTGAGCGGCGAAGTCCGGTCGTAGCCGGTGTCAATGCCGATGGCGCTGTGCGCGATGTAGATGCCGTGGCGACCGAGGCGACCGAGCAGGGGCAGTAGCTGCGTCGGGGTGTGGCCGAAGACGCAGGGCTTGCCGTGGTAGTGTTTGTAAAAATCCGGGTCGCGCGTCCAGAGCAGATGTTTGGCGTCCGTCTCGCAGGGGTGCTTGCCGCCGTCTAAACCGGCGTGGACGTAGAGCGCGTACTCGTCTTCGTGATAGAGCGGGAGACGCCTTAGAAGCGCGACGTGTTCGGCGGGAAGCGCACGCTCAAGCTCGCGGTGGGCCGTGACGAAATGCTCTCGGAGGTAATCGGTCAGTTCACGCTGCGTGTACTGGCCGAATGTGGCGAGACTGCCGACCGCCGGATGAAGCCAGAGCAGCGCGCCGTCGTCGAGAAAATCGAGGAGCATCTGCTCGTGATTGCCGCGCAGGACGACGACGTGGCCGCCGTCGCGTTGGAGTTCGAGCACATCGTTGATGACGCCGGGCACGTCTTCGCCGCGGTCTATGAGATCGCCGAGGATCACGAGCGTGTCGCGCGCCGTGTCGCGCGGCAGCATCGAGACGAGCCTTTGAAGCTGCGCGCGGCGACCGTGCACGTCGCCGATGACGTATGTGCTCACGGGTTGTCCCCCGTTTCCGTCTATTTTTCCGCGGCGTGCGCCGGCTGCTCTTCGATGCGGCGCATGAGTTCGCGGAAGCGCGGATCATCTCGCAACGCTTCCCAGTTCGGGTCTGACTCGAACCACGTCCGATTCTCGTTCCCCAGATTAATCGCCCGCTCCAACCACTTGAACGCGT
>JBAVPI010000461.1:0-1509 GCA_049692915.1 Pyrinomonadaceae bacterium | reverse complement strand
AAGTGCGAGAGCTTCAAGAAGAGTTTGAGCCGTTGACGGAAGAACAGGGCACGTTCGGCAAAATTATGAGCGTGGCCGAAAAAGGCTTGAGCCTTGTGGAGAAGCACGGCGGCACGCTCGCGCAACTTCTCACGGCACGTTCGAACATGGCCCAAGCGCCGCAGGCTTACCCGGCGCAGTCGCAGCCATTGGCCGCAGTTCCGCCAGCAGCCACGCCACAGTCGCCGCCCGCGCGTGATCCGCTGACCCCGGTTTTTCGAGTCACGATTGACGGCATGACGGCGGACGAAGACGTTGACCGCGCCGCCGACGCGATTGATTCGCTGCTCAAATCGAATCCCGAATTTGCTCCGATGGTTCTGGATTTAATCAACGCTTCGAGTCTTGAGCTTTTGGAGATGCTCGCACAGGCGACGGGTGCGAGCTACATCACGCGTTTGCCGCATGGCATCGCATGGTGTGAGGCGCTCAAAGAAGAGTTGCGCGAGCGCGCGAACATAATCGAGGGCGACGAAGCAGAAGACGAAGGCGCGAGCATCCTTGATATGGCCGAAGCACGCGCGCAAGCCTCGTAAGGAAGTTATGCCGACTCCGAAACTCAGTGATGAGGTTCTTGCACAGCTTGACGCATACGTTGACAACATTGTGGCTGCATACGTCGGAGCCGCAGTTGTAGTTGCTGATGCTGTGTCGCGGGCGGGCATGAACAAGGAAGAAGGTATTAAGTTTTGTGCGGCGGTGTTGGGCCGATTTAGTGACCTCTGCACGCAACGTCTAAAAAGGGCGGCAATGGTAGCGAACGCACAAACGTAGTCTCTACTCGCCGTCTAGCGTTGCAACGCGACAGAACGCGATTCTGATTGATTGAGCAGGGTTTTATATCACGCCGGAAAGGTGGAGTTTCGTGATGTCGGAAATAAAAGAGTTGGAGCGCAAGGTCAGGCGACTCGAAAACATCATCCTCAACAATCTTGCGGGCGATGAAGACGAGGCGGAAGAAAACGGCCTTTTCAGTTCGCTCGTGGGTGGCGTGAAGCGTGCGACCGGAAAGAAAGTGCGCAGCTACACGGGGAGCGCATACCACAAGCACGACGCGGACTTGGACATTCACACGTCAACGACTTTTGAAGCCGCCAACAAGACGGATGCGCTGGCACAGTTCAAATCTTACTTGCGCGAGCGCGGCGAGAAGTTGAGCGACTACAAGATTGAAGTCGAGTTGGATTAGTCAGGCAAGGAGCGGAAACTTTTATGATGAACATTCATTTACTCGCGAGAGCGCACGGCATGGGCGAGCTTGATAATTTTATTCCGGGGGTGGACGACATCGGCACGCCGACGACGGGCGGCGGTTCATCGAGCGGCAACGGCTTTAATTGGGGCAGCCTCATCGGGCCTATTTCAAGCCGCGGATTCATATACTAAGTGCAACACGCTTTCCTGTAGTGGAGGTGAGCCGTGATACTGACGAAGATTCTCAACCACGACGAAGAGGATATTCGCCATGAC
>JBAVPI010000460.1:0-7136 GCA_049692915.1 Pyrinomonadaceae bacterium | reverse complement strand
GTGCCGCGCGGCGCATAGAAGGTGCGGCTTTGCCAGTCGAAGTTATAACCCCAAGCCGCGCCGCCCGGCGTCTTTAATCGAACCGCGAGCAGTTCGTCGAGCAAAGCGCGCGCCGCCTCTTCGTCGGATTCTTTGCCGTGCGTGCGGAAACGCGCGAGCGCGGCGAGGGCGAAGAGCGCCGTGCCCTTCGGATTTTTTCCGGCGGGGACGAGCGCGAGACCGCGTAGATTGACGGGCGAGCGCTTGAAGATTTGTGTCCACACGAGACGCGCGGCGGAAGAGCGACGCAGGGGCGTGGCTTGAAAGAGGCGGCTGTTGAGTGCGTCGAACGGGTCGTGCCCGGCGTAGTCGCGCGCGCGGCACCATGCCCACGCCTCTTCGTAAACACGCTCCAACTCAAGCTTCATGAGTGCGGGATGATAACAGATGCGCCCGCCGTCATCGTCGAATTATGGTCGCCGTCAGGTCGCGTGAAATCAGCGCGCTACTCGACCGGCCCGATCCGTTCACGCACGGAGTAGATACTCTTCGCCTGCGATTCGTGATAAGTGCGCACGAGCATCTCCGCGAGCAGGCCCATGAGGATGAACTGCACGCCGACGGCGAACATCACGATGGCGATGACGAGCAGTGGATTTCTGATGAACGACTCGCCGCCGAATTTGCGCAGCAAGGCCCACGCGAACGCCGTCAGCGAGATGAAGAACGATGAAAAACCGAAGAGGCCGAAGACGTAAATCGGCTTCGTGTGATAGGAGGCCATGAACTTGATCGTCATCAAGTCGAGCATCACCTTGAAGGTGCGCGAGAGTCCGTACTTCGACACGCCCATCGTCCGCGCGTGGTGCTGGACGGGAATCTCCGTGACGCGCGCGCCGACCCAACTGGCGTAGATCGGGATGAAGCGGTGCATTTCGCCGTAGAGTTTCACCTCTTTCAAAAACTCGCGGCGGTACGCTTTCAGAGAGCAGCCGTAGTCGTGTAGTTTGACGCCGCCGATGAATGAGATGATGCGATTCGCGATCATCGAGGGAATTTTGCGCGACACCATCTTGTCCTGCCGCTCCTTGCGCCACCCCGACACCACGTCGAAGCCCTCGTCGAGTTTTTCGAGAAGGCGCACGATGTCCGCCGGGTCGTTCTGCATGTCGGCGTCCATCGGAATCAGGACGCGCCCGCGCGCGGCGTCAATACCGGCGGACATCGCGGCGGTCTGCCCGTAGTTGCGCCTGAGGGCGATGACGCGCACGCGCGGGTCGCGCGCCGCCAGTTCGCGCAAGACTTCGAGGCTGCCGTCCGTCGAGCCGTCGTCAACGTAGATGACCTCAGCCGTGCGCCCCAGCGTCGCCAGCGCCTCGTCCATCTTCGCATGCAGCGGACGCAGATTCGGCTCCTCGTTCAGGACAGGCAGGAAGACGGAAATCTCCGGCGCGTCGTCTCCGCCGTCAATCGCTTCCTGCGAAATCGTCGCGTCTTCCGCGTCAACGCTCTGACGCCGCGCGCGACGGATGACCGTCTCCTCTTCGTCGTAAATCTTCATACGCTTACTCCCCCACGCTTCCCGCGCGGGATGATAAAAACGGTGCGCGTTCAACGCGGATCGCTGAACGACTAACCAAGCCCCCGCTCATTCATCGCTCCGCATTCGTCATTTATTCTTGTACCACTCGACGAAACGGCGAATGCCCTCCGCGATGTCCGTCTGCGGATCATAAGCCAGCAACCTGCGCGCCTTCGTCACGTCGGCGAAGGTCTGCGGCACGTCGCCGGGCTGCAAAGGCTGGCGGTCAATCAGAGCCTCGCGACCGATCTCTCGCTCCAACAAATTGATGAGTTCGCGCAACTCGACCGTGCGCGACTCGCCGAGGTTGATAACCTCGTAGTCGCTCGCTTCGTAATCAATCGCGGCGCGGACGCCCGCGATGATGTCGTCAACGTAAGTGTAGTCGCGCCGGGTCGTGCCGTCGCCGTAAACGGGAATCGCCCGGCCTTTGCTGATGAGCCGCGCGAATTTATGAATCGCGAGGTCTGGCCGCTGGCGCGCGCCATAGACGGTGAAGAAACGAAGGCAGACGCAGCGCAGCCCGTACAGGTGCGCGTAGGTGTGGCACAGCAGTTCGCCCGCCGCCTTCGTCGCCGCGTAGGGAGAGATGGGATTGAAGATGGGGTCGTCTTCGCTGAACGGCACTTTCTTGTTCTCGCCATAGACGGACGAGGACGAGCCGAAGACGAACTGCCGCACTTCATGCGCGCGCGCGAGTTCGAGCAGGTTGACGGTTCCCAGTATGTTCGTCTCGGTGTAGAGCACAGGCTCCGCGAGGCTCGGTCGCACGCCCGCGCGCGCCGCGAGATGGACGATCACGTCGAAGTGCGTTCCGCCGAATGCGTGCCTGAGCGTCGCGGCGTCGCGGATGTCTGCTTGCACGAGTTGAAAATCATCGCGTCCCACATGCGGCGCGACGTTGGCACGCTTGATGGCCGGATCGTAGAAGTCGTTGAAGTCGTCGAGGACTGTGACGCGCCACGCGCCTTCGGAGAGCAGACGCTCGACGAGGTGCGAGCCGATAAAGCCTGCGCCGCCCGTCACCAGTATGTTTCGCTTCTCGCTCAAGAACTTTTAAGCGCCTCCCTTGCGCGCGTAAATCCATAGATGCCAGCCCCAGCGCGACGCGAGACGCGCTTCCAAAGAGCGCGGCAGGAATCCGCCGACGATTGGCAGCCAACGCTTGTTCAGATAATGCACCGCGAAGCTGACCTCCGCGAAATCGCTGAACAGTTCGCGCGCTTCGCTTTGATTGTAAACGCGCGACAACGGATTGCCCGCGCCGTCCGTGTTGCGGCTCAAAAACTCTTCCGACGCGAGGTAGCCACGCCCGTCTCGACGCACACGCGCCGCGTGCTCGCGTAAATTATCGAGCGTCTCTCCCGTCAAACGTTGCGCCAGTCGCAAGCCCGCCTCCGTCCTCAACAGTTGCGCGCCCGCGCGCCGCAGCAGACAGATGTTGATGCGATAGTTGTAAGAGTCGCGATGATAGAGCATGACGACGGCGCGCCCGCCGGGTTTGAGCACGCGATGCACCTCTTTGACGGCGCGGCGCGTGTCCGGCGTGTGATGCAGCACGCCGTGCGAGTAAACCAAGTCGAAGCTGTCGTCCGCGAAGTCGAGATGTTCGGCGTCCGCGACGCGAAACTCGCCGCGCAGATTCTCCAACTCGAATCTTCGCCGTGCCAGCTTAATCGCCGCCTCCGTCAGATCAACGCCGGTATAGTTCGCGCCCGCGCGCGCAAAACCTGCGCCGTCCGTCCCCAACCCGCAGCCGATTTCCAGCACGCGCAGGCCCCGCGCGTCGGCGAACCCTGCGGCCTCAGGGATGTGCCACTCGGAGCGATAGCGATGCTCCTCGACGCGCTCGAAAAAGGCGCGTGTGCCCGTCTCGGCCTCGGTGAACTTCGTCCCGCACGGGTTCGCCTGCCAGAAAGCGCGCACACGATCTTTCAGATTTTCGCTTGCGTTTGCCATGCGGAATTTACCCGGCGCGGAAGACCTGCGTGCGCGCCCCTTCGTCTCAAGACAGACGCATAGGGACGGAATCTCCGTGCTACCTCAAACGAAGAAAAGTAACACGCCCCGCGCGCCAGCGACAAGCGACCCTCCGAGCGTCCGTCGCGCACACGCGCGGGCGAATTGTTAAAGCGGCGACGCTCTCCGGCGCGGGGGAGCATCGCCGCTTCAAATTTATGCGCTGTGCAAAACTTCACGCGCCGCGCGAACTCGTTTTACGCCGGTCTCCGTTCCTGCAATTAACGCGGAGACATAGAGACGTGCCTGCGCGCCTTGTCTCTAAGCCAACTACTCTTCGTCATCTCTCTTCGTTAACTGTGGCCTTTGTGTTTGAACTCTCAGCCTCATCCTTAAAACGCCCACCACCCCTGCACGAAGAGGGTCGCGAACAGCGCGAGATAGAGCAACGACCAGACCGTGATCGCGCCCCGCCAGAAGGGACGGCCAGCCGACGCCCTCGCGAACAGCATGTAGATGGGAAACATGATGAGAGTGTAGCGCGGCACGCTCAGGATAAATTTCGTGCTCGTCCACAGCAGCCAGTTGCAGGTCATCCAGAGGGCGTATGAAGCGCGCGCGGTAAACCAGCACCAGACCGTACAGCCCAAGCCGAGCAGGATAAAGAAGAGTTCCTGCCAGACGACCGTCTGCGCCTCTGCGGGCGAGCGCCAGTGGGCCGCGCTCACACACTCGATGATGCCCACCCACGGCCACGTCAGCGTCTTTGCCCAGTGCTCCTTCTGCACGTCGAGGAAGGCGAACGGGCGTCCGGCGACGGTTTCGTTAATCAGCAGATAGACGCCGAAGCCCGCGAACGCCAGCGCGATCCACAGCCACTCGCGTTGCCAGCGCCGCCCGCCCGCTTTGAACTCCATGAAGGCTTCACACGCGAGCGCCGGAATCAACAGCAGGCCGTTGATGCGCGTCATGCACGCCAGCGCGCAGAGAATGCCTGCGAGCAGCCAACGCCCCGTGCGTGCCGAGAGAAACGCGCCGAGCGCGAGCGAGAGAAACAGGCTCTCCGTGTAACCGATGTGCAGAAAGTAGCTCGTCGGAAAGATGAGCAGGAAAAAGACCGCCGCCCGCGCAATTCCCTCTTCTTCGTCAAGCGCGACGAGCCTGTAGAGCAACACTGCGGCTGTCACCGACGCGATTGTTGAGACGAAGAATGCGGCGACGAGTTCGTCTCCAAAGACGAAGGCACACAGCCGCACGAGCCAAGGGTAGAGCGGGTAAAAGACGATCCACTGGCTATGCTCGCCCGCCGCGACGTAGCCCTCTCGCGCGATGTCTAGATAGTGCGGCGCGTCCCAGCGATTCCAGATCGCCAGCCAGTCATACGCGCCGAGGCTTTCATTCTTGAAGACCGTGTATGCGCCCGCGCCGAACAGAAACAGGAGCGATTTGACGGCGACGACGAGCGCCGCGATTGACCAATCTTCGCGACTCATGAAGCCCGTGCGAGCGGGCGCTGGCGTGGGCACGGGCTTCGTTGTGGGCGTGGGCACGGGCTTCGTGGTGCGTGTCGCCCCCTGCGAGGTTGCGTGCTTCGTCTTCATCGTCAAACGGCGGCGTCAATGAACTCGCGATGCCACATCTCAAGCGTCAGCAGTTGAAGAACTTGCTGGTTATAATCCTCGCGGCCCGAAGCGTTCGCCTCAAGGATGCGTTGCACTTCCGATGGCCGGAACAGCCCGCGTCGCCTGACGGTCTCTTCCGACAATAACTCGTCAATCAAAGGGCGCAGCGGGCCGCGCAGCCACGCGCGAATCGGAGCGCTGAAGCCCGCCTTTTTGCGCCACACCACGTCGCGCGGCAACAGCCTTTCGGCGGCGCGCTTCAAAATATATTTACGCTTCAACCCGCGCAGTTTCAGACGCGGGGGCATCCGCGCGGCGAGTTCCACCAACTCTTGATTGAGAAGCGGCACGCGCACTTCCAGAGTCGCCGCCATCGAGGTCTTGTCCGTGTAGGCGAGGTTGAGGCACGGCAGAAAAGTTTTCAAATCGAGATAGAGCAGGCGGTTGAGCGGCGCGGCCCCGCGGCAGCGCGCGAGGTAACGGCGATGATGCGTATAGGCGTCCGTCTCGCGCGTCGCGTCGCGAAGTTCGTCCGTGTAGAGATTCCGTTTCGCCTCGTCCGTGAAATAAGTGCCGAAGCCGAGGTAGCGATTCTCGAAGTCGAGCGCGGCGCTACGCGCGAACTTTTTCGCGTTGCGCAGGGGCGCGGTCAGGCGTCCCGGCATCCCGCCGGGCAGGGCGCGTGCGAGGGCGCGCATCGCCGGGCGGCGCAGAGAGGCGGGCACGGGGTCGAGCGCGCTCGCCAGATTCATCGCCATCTGTCGCGGGTATCCGGCGAAGAGTTCGTCGCCGCCCATCCCTGAAAGCATCACGGTCTGCGTCTCGCGCGCCATCCGCGAGACTAGATAACTAGAAATCGCCATGTCTATCACCGGCATCTCCATGTGCCGGACGAGCATCGGCAACAACTCCGCCACCTCCGGCCTGAGCATCATCTCGTGATAGTCGGTGCCGAGCAGCTTGCCGACGCGACGCGCCCAGCGTGCGTCGTCGGGGATGATGTCGTAGCGCAAATCTTCCGGCTCGATGCCGATTGTGTAGGTCGAGACTTTGCGACCGTCGCCGTGCCGCGCCATCAACGCCGTCACGACCGACGAATCAAGCCCGCCCGACAAAAACGAGCCGAGCGGCACGTCCGACACCATCTCCATTTTAACGACGCGCTCCAGCGTTTCGAGCACGCGCTCGCGCCACGTCTCTTCGCCGATGCCCTCTTCCACTTCGTCGAACGACACGTCCCACCACTGGCGCACGCGCGTCTCGCCGTCGCGCCACGTCAGCAGGTGGCCGGCGGGAAGCTGCCGTATGTTGCGAAAGAGCGTCTGCGGGTCGGGCGTCCAGAGAAACGTCAGTTGCTGATGCAAGCCTTCGGCGTCGAGTTCCGCTCGGACGAGGCCGGAGGCGAGAATCGCTTTCGCCTCCGACGCGAAAATGAAGGACTCGCCCGCGCCCGTCTCTTCGCGTGCCGCCGCATAGTAGAGCGGCTTGATGCCGAGGCGGTCGCGCACGAGTGTCAGCGTTCGCTCGCGTTCATCCCACACGGCGAAGGCAAACATGCCGTTCAGACGCGACAGACAATCCGTGCCCCACTCGGCAAAGGCCGCGAGCAGGACTTCCGTGTCCGTGTCTGTCCGCAAACGCGCCCCGCGCGCTTCGAGTTCGCGCCGCAACTCGCGATAGTTGTAAATCTCGCCGTTGTACGTCAGGACGTAGCGCCCGTCTTCCGACAACATCGGCTGATGCCCCGCCGCGCTCGTATCAATGATCGCCAGTCGCCTGTGCGCGAGACACGCGCGCCGCCCGTCATCATCAACAGGGCCGGAACTCCACACACCTTCGTCGTCGCGCCCTCGGTGCTCGATTGACCTGAGCATCGCGCCGACGCGCGTCTCAGGCCGTTGCGTGATGAGTCCGGCGATGCCGCACATATGAAAACAGTGAATCGTGAATCGTCAATCGTGAATAGAGAAGACCTGTTTTACTCTATTCACGAT
>JBAVPI010000459.1:0-4896 GCA_049692915.1 Pyrinomonadaceae bacterium | reverse complement strand
CATCTTGCAACCGCATCCGAACATGGCCCGCGTGAATCTCCTGTGTGGTTTCTGTGGGAAGGTGACGCAGTCTGGATTATCGGGAATTACGAAACTGACTCCTTCCCGAAACGGGTCGAGCGAGACCCGCGCTGTGCTATCGGGGTGGTAGATTTTGATGTTTCGACGGGGTGCGTCCAGCATGTCGGTTTCCGCGGCAGGGCGCATCTTGAGCCGCAGGATGAGGAGCGGGTGAAGCGATTGTTGAGCCGTTACATGGGAGAGCAGGAGCGATGGGACCCGCGGTTCTTGGCAGTGCTGGGAGATAAGGACTGGATGTTCGTGCTATTTGAGCCGGAGACAGTAGTAGTGCGGGATCAGTCGTATGAGCTAGGGCAGGACACCCGCATCTAACAACGGCATGCACCCGACGCCCCATCACGGAGTTTTTCATGCACGTTGAGTGGGGGCGCGGATGATGCCGGGCGTTAGATGCTCGCGGTGGCCAGAAAAATAGCGGAGGTACAAAATGAGAAGAGTGGTAGTAACATTAATCACTATCTGCTTTGCAGGCTTCTTAGCAGACGGCCAAAGTGCACAAACGGATTTGAGGCTTCCAACACTCCATGTCATAAAGAACGCGACGCTTACGCCGACTTATGGTTGCAGGTCAGGAGAGGAATTCAGGAAAGGTTATTGGGATTCCGCTCTCTTTCTAACAGGTGATCCAAAACGGAGAGGTGAGCCTGATCTCTTGTTTAATGGTGCTTGTGGGTCAGAGGACTTCTTTCAAGCCTCCTTTTCTGGAGACGACATGTCCTTAATCGCTGACCTTGGAGCTAATGTCTCTTTGGAGGCTGTGTCAGCGTCACGCGCGTTCAATTTGCATCTCATTCAATCTTACGGAAACTATTCAAAGTTCGTGCAAACTATCAATGTTGAGCTAAATCACACATACGCTGTTCTTCTCAATCGAAGTAATAAGCGAGGGTTATTTGTGTTTACAGTGACAGGATATACTCCCAATAAACAAGTAGAGTTGAAATATGCCGTTAAGTCTTATGAAGTGATGACCAATGGACAAACATCAAAATCACCGGATTTCGATTGGGAGCGAAAGAGCGCGCCCTATGCAATGCATCTAACAACTCATTGAACCGGAACGCGAATAGCACGGCTTTCATCCGCAAGATTGAATGATTGTTGCAGTTCGCCGCGCCCGGTTAATTCGAGCGTTAGGCGTATCAATCCCACCTGCCCGACAGTTAATACACACGACTCTTTCCTCTTTCAAGAGCATCATTGATGAGGTTAAGCGGCTCATCTTGAGGCTTCAAATTGCCCTCTAATGAGAGCGCATACAATTTTACGGCAGCTTTGTGAACGTTGGTGTGAAGGTAGATTGACTCAATGCCATCGAGTAGCATTTTGCTTGCTTGCATCGCCCCTTCCGGCCCGCTGTCGATTGCTCTCTTAATCGTGAACAGAAGTCGAGCTAAACATTCGACTGCGGCTGCATCTTGACATAAGGCAGGCTCAAGAATCGCAGCCCAATCTTCTTCATCTACAAGCGGAATGACAATCTGATGTTTCATCATTCATTGATGCAATTATGTGAATTCTGCATATACACAATATGCCAATTTTGTATATCCGTCAATATGTTCATATAACATGACGGATGAAGAAGAGAACTTACATTGCTCAGCGTGGCCGCCTCGTCAACCTCTTGCGTGAGATGAGACTTGATGCTGGTCTGACGCAGATGGATTTGGCCGCACACATCGAAAAAGACCAAGCCTACGTTTCAAGGTATGAAAGTGGTCAGAGAAGATTGGATGTACTGGAGGTGCGTGAGATATGTCAGGCTATCGGGATTACGTTGGAGGAATTTGCCAGAAGGTTAGAAAAGGCGCTGAAGTAGTTGCAGCAAGATACGCCTAACAACTCATTGAACCCAACGCCTCGATAGTATCCTTTTCATGGTGCTTCCTCCGGTGTAAATTGAATGCCTGCGCTCGGCGCGGGTTAATTCGGGCAGTGGCTGCATCTGCTCTGAGAACGGAGAAGGATGCTTGGGAACCATTGTTAAGGCTGTAGTCATCGGCATGTTGGTGATGCTTGCCGGGACAATCCCGCGTAACATCATCTTCGTAGCTAATCTGCGATACCACCCAATCGTCCCTTGGGCGGTGCCGTTAACGGCTGTGTACCTGTGGTTCTTCTGGCGATACCTGAACGGCGCGGGCGCGCCTGAATCAACGGCGGAGGAGAGACGAACCAACCTTCGCGCCAATCGCGTTTCGAGCCGTGTGTGGGCATGGTCATTACTTGCAGGCGGGTTGGGCATCGTCGCCTTAGTGATTGCGCTTCGTGTGGCGAATCGGATGGTCGTGTTGCCTCAACAGCAGCTTCCCGATCTGACGCAGGTGCCGAAGTTCACCATTCTGTCTTTGTTGCTCATGGCTGCTCCTGTCGCCGGCATCGTCGAGGAAGCCGCGTTTCGCGGCTATATGCAGAGACCCATTGAGCGGCGCTACGGGCTGGTGATTGCGATTCTGGTGACGGGGACGATGTTTGCCGTCGCTCATCTGGACTTCACCTTGACCCTCTGGCCCTACTACGTGGCGGTCGCCGCAATCTACGGAACCATAGCGTATCTGACGGAGTCAATACTGCCCGCCGTGGTGCTGCACACAGGCGGGAACATTTATTCCAACATAGACCTGTGGCTGCACGGTCAGGCGGAGTGGCAAGCCTCGTCAGGCACTAACGGGCTAATCTGGGAGAACGGCACCGATGCGTCGTTTTGGATTTCGAGCATCGCGCTCTTTATCGTCGGGGCGGCGGCCGTCTGGGCATACTTTCGTCTCGCACGCGCGGCTCGGAAATTCCCCGCGGGCGTTACATAGTTCTCATCGAGGGCAGGCGCATTTCAAATGAACTTTGATAAATCAGTTTCTGCTTTAAGCTTGAGGAGGTTCGAGCCATGACTCTGAGGCGTCCGGTCATTCTACTCGTTGCCCTGCTCGCGGTTGCCTCATGCTATCCGGCTGCTCTTGCTATAAAAGAGTCGCCCTGCAACCGCGGCGAGACCATCGCCGCTGAAGTCGTCGGCACATGGACAGGTGAATCGCTCTGCGCGGGTCATCGTCCGGCATGCAAGAACGAAGAGGTGGTCTATCGCTTCACCAGAGTATCTATGAGAGATGATCTTGTTACGCTGTACGCCGACAAAGTATTGAATATGAAACGCGTGCCGATGTACAAGCTGGATTTTGTCTACGACGCGGACAAGGGTACGCTGTCAAGTGAGTTCACGAGGGGACAGACACACGGGTTGTGGCGCTATCAATTCGAGGGCGACGTGCTGGAGGGGACGCTGATGTTGCTCGCCGGCAAGGAGGTCGGGCGAAGAGTGAGGGTGCATCGAGTTGCCGGGGATCAATTGCCGGAAGCGCCGTCGCTCGACGAGTATGAATCCCGCGTCGGGCGAGATGCGGACTTTATTCAACGCGCCGAATAAAGGTCGTGAAGCCGACCATTGATGCGCAAGGAGGCGAGCTTTACGCCATCTATGTTCTATCGGAGTTTCAATGGTAAAAGTCAGGTAAAATGAGCATTCTCATCATAGACAATTACGATTCTTTCACTTACAACCTCGTGCAATTCTTCGGCGAGTTGGGAGGCGATGTGCGCGTATGTCGCAACGACGAAGTGACGATTGCCGAAGTTGAAGAGACATTGCGACCGGAGAAAATCGTCATCTCGCCGGGGCCGGGGACTCCTCAGGAGGCGGGCATCTCGTTGGCTTTGATCGAGCATTTCGCGGGACGCGTGCCCATCCTCGGCGTGTGTCTGGGGCATCAGGCCATCGGCGAGGTCTTCGGCGGGCGGGTGGTGCGCGCGCCCGCGCCTGTGCACGGCAAGCCCGCGGAAATCTGTCATGACGGCAAGACCATTTTTGAAAACCTCGAATACCGCTTCGAGGCCGGACGCTACCACTCGCTCGTCGTCGAACGCGAGACGCTCCCCGATTGTCTGGAAGTGTCCGCCACGACGCCCGACGGAATTATCATGGGCCTGCGTCACCGCACGTTGAAAGTAGAAGGCGTGCAGTTTCATCCCGAATCAATCCTGACGAGTGAAGGGAAATCTCTGCTCGCGAACTTTCTCAAACAGTAAACGAAGAGGTGAGGGTTCACTCGTAGGCTTGCTTAATGTCGGATAGAACATGAAGCTGTTTGTAGATGTCGAGCGGCGGTGGACTCTGTTTCGATGAATGAGGAAGACAAAGCATTACACTCGACGCGACCGGCATTGCTCGCGCCAACTCCCGCGCGACACGACGCCACGGCAAAGGGCGCGGCGCTGCGGGCTTTTTTACAACGACTGATGCGCGGCGAAAATCTGTCGCGTGATGAAGCGACGGCGTTCCTCGATGCGCTGCTCGATAATGAAGCGACCGACGCGCAGATTGGTGCGGCGCTCGCTGCTCTGGCCGTCAAAGGCGAGACGATTGAGGAACTGGCGGGGATGGCTGCGGCGATGCGCGCGCGCGCCGTCCGCGTTAACTCGCGACACACGTGCTTCATAGATACCGCCGGCACGGGTTCGAGCGCCGCTAAGACTTTCAACGTTTCGACCGCCGCAGCCTTTGTGATTGCCGGAGCGGGCCTGCCCGTGGCAAAGCACGGGAGCCGCGCCGCGACGAGTCGTTCCGGGAGCGCGGACGTGCTCTCGGCGCTCGGCGTCAACGTCAGTGCCGTCGCCGCGGTGTCGGAGAATTGTCTGAACGACATCGGCATCTGCTTCATGTTCGCGCAGCTCTATCACGGGGCGACCGCGCGCGTCGCCGGAGTGCGGCGGGAACTGGGCGTGCATACCACGTTCAATTTGCTCGGCCCACTGACGAAT
>JBAVPI010000458.1:0-2815 GCA_049692915.1 Pyrinomonadaceae bacterium | reverse complement strand
AAGTCGTCATCTATCATGTCAAAAATCAACTTCGCGCACCTTCATCTCCATACAGACTATTCACTGCTCGACGGCGCGATTCAGATCAAGCCGCTCGCCGAACGCCTCGGCGAACTCGGTATGACGGCCTGCGCCATGACCGACCACGGCAATATGTACGGCGCGGTCTCCTTCTACAAAGAGATGAAGGCGCACGACATCAAGCCGCTCATCGGCTGCGAAGTTTATCTCGCGCCCGGCAGCCGCTTCGATAAGAAGGACGCGCAACGGGGCGAGAAGCCATACAACCACATGATCCTGCTCGCGAAAGACCGGGAGGGTTATCACAACCTCGTGCGTCTCACGTCGAAAGCGTTCAAGGAGGGGTTTTATCGCAAGCCGCGGATTGACCGCGAACTGCTCGCGCAGTTCAGCAAAGGTCTCATCGGTCTCTCGGCCTGCCTCTCCGGCGTGCCGCAGGCTCATCTCAAAAACGGACGCTTCGACGAGGCGGAAAAGTCTGCGCACGAATTTCAGGACATACTCGGTCGCGGCAACTACTATCTCGAAATTCAGGATCACGAACTCGCCGACCAGCAGAAGATCAACAAAGACCTGCTCGCCCTCTCGAAGAAGTCGGGCATCCCGCTTGTCGCCACCAACGACGCGCACTACCTCTTTCGCGAAGACTACGAAGCGCACGACGTGATGCTCTGCATCGGCACGGGCAAGACCGTCAACGACACGAACCGCATGCGCTTCGGCGGGCCGCAGTGGTACGTCCGCTCGCCCGAAGAGATGGCGGGCATCTTCTCTTACGCGCCCGACGCCGTCACGCGCACGATGGAAGTCGCCGAAATGTGCGACCTCAAACTCCCGCTCGGCGAGAATCAACTGCCCATCTTTCCCATCCCCGCCGCAGAGGGCGACATCACGATTGACGAGTATTTCGAGAAGGTCATCCGGCAGGGCTACGAGAAACGCAGGGAGACGGTCTGGGAGCCGATGCGCGGCAGGGGAACTTTGCGGCATGGGCTGGACGAATACCAGCAGCGCGTCTCAAGCGAGATCGCGATGATTAAGCAGATGGGTTTCCCCAGCTACTTCCTCATCGTCTGGGATTTCATCAAATTCGCGAAGGACAGAAAAATCCCCGTCGGCCCCGGTCGCGGGAGCGCCGCCGGGAGCTTGATCGCTTACTGCCTCGAAATCACGGACGTTGACCCCATCCAGTACGATCTGCTCTTCGAGCGTTTCCTCAACCCGGAGCGCGTCTCGATGCCGGATATAGATATAGACTTTTGCGTGCACGGTCGCGCCGAAGTCATCAACCACGTCTCTCAACTCTACGGGCGCGAGTCTGTCTGCCAGATCATCACGTTCGGGACGATGGCGTCGAAGGCCGCGATCAAGGACGTGGGCCGCGCGCTCGACATGCCTTACGCCGACGTGGAAAAAATCGCCAAGCTGATTCCGCCGCCCGTGCGCGGTCGCAACATCTCCATCGGGCAGGCGCTCGAAAGCGTGCCCGAACTCAAAGCGGCGGTAGAGCGTGACCCGCAGACGAAGAAGGTGATCGAGATCGCGCTCAGGCTCGAAGGCTGCGCGCGCCACTCTTCGGTGCACGCGGCGGGCGTCGTCATCTCTCCGAAGCCGCTCGAAGAGTTGATACCCGTCGCCGTCAACAACAAACAGGAGTTCACGACGCAGTTTGAAATGTCCGACTTGGAGAAGACGGGCATGCTCAAGATGGACTTCCTCGGCCTGACCACCCTCTCCATCATCAACCAGTGCTGCAAGACGATCAAAGAGATGCACGACAGGGACATCGTGTGGTCGGAAATACCGCTCGACGACGCGAAGACTTACGCGCTGTTCGGTCTGGGTCGCACGGAAGCGGTCTTCCAGTTCGAGTCAACGGGGATGCAGGAGATTTGCCGGAAGCTCAAGCCGAAGTCCATCGAAGACCTCTCGGCCTTGAATGCGCTCTATCGTCCGGGGCCACTCGACGGCGGCATGGTTGATGACTACATTGATCGCTATCACGGAAAGAAGCCCGTCGAGTATCTGACGCCGGAGATGGAAGAGATTCTCTCGAACACCTACGGCATTCTCGTCTATCAGGAACAGATCATGCAGCTCGCCCAGCGCCTCGGCGGCTACAGTTTAGGTGAAGCCGATTTGATGCGCCGCGCGATGGGCAAGAAGAACCGCGAGGAGATGGCCGTCCACGAACAGAAGTTCATAGACGGCTGCGTCAAGAACAAGATCGCGAAGAAGAAAGCGCGCGAGATTTTTCGCCTCATGGCGCAGTTCGCCGACTACGGTTTCAACCGCTCGCACTCCGTCGCCTACGCGCACGTCGCCTACCAGACGGCTTATCTCAAGGCGCAATACCCGGAACACTTCTATGCCGCCGTGATGACATACACGGCTGACGACGCGTCGAAGATTTTCAAGTACGGCTCGGAACTGCGCGCGCAGGGCATCAAGCTGCTGCCGCCCGACGTTAACGAATCGGGCGCGGGCTTCACGCCGGTCGAGGGGGCGATTCGTTTCGGCCTCGCGGCGATCAAGGGCATCGGCCAGTCCGCCGTGAGCGCGATGATCACGGGGCGTGCCGAAGAGCGCTTCACTTCCATCTACGACTTCGCCGAGCGAGTCGCCGAGAAGGGCGCAGGCAAGCGCGTGCTCGAAAGTCTCGTCTGCGCCGGCGCGTTCGATTCCTTCAGGCCCGACGAAGAGAACTTGCTCAGTTGGCGCGCGTGCCTGCATGCGACCGTAGATCGCGCGCTCGAAGGCGGCGGGCGCAAACGCCGCGAGCGCGAGCGCGGGC
>JBAVPI010000457.1:0-5295 GCA_049692915.1 Pyrinomonadaceae bacterium | reverse complement strand
GGGTTGGAGTCCCAGACGCGCGCGTGCCTGCGACAGCGCGGCTTCCGACTGCTGGATGCGGAGTTTGTAGTCCTGTGATTCGACTTGCGCGATGGCCTGCCCCGCGCGGACGACGCTTCCCAGATCAACCGTCACCGCGCTCAAACGTCCCGGAACTTTGACGCTCAACGTCGCTTCGTCCTTCGCCGCGAGCGTGCCCGTCACCGTCACGCTGCGGCCCATCGGCATCTCCACGACACGCGCGACTTTTACCTCACGCGCTCCGCCCGCTTCATTCACGCCAGCCGGATTCTGCTGCGCGGCGGTCGGATAGTCGCTCTTACACGCGCCGCAGAAGAGCACGATGGTCGTCAGGAGGCCGCATTGAATAACGGGCGACAAACGTGTGCGGAGGGAGCGCGGTCGAGTTTGAGAAGGTGTGGAAAGAAGCGTCATGATTTGAATGCGTGGACAGGTCGGCTTTGAGCGCGAAAGTTTATCATGCTCCCGCGAAAATTTTAACGGGCGGGTGAAATCGGCTGCCGGGTCGTCTGGCGCGCCGTTCGTTAATAAAGAAAGGGGAGGCAAAATTCGCCTTCCCCTCTCAACTCTTCAACCCTTGCATCGGCTGCGGGATTTACTTCAGCAAGTATTCGCGCACGAACATGATCGTCGCGTAAAACTGGAAGTCCTGATTCTTCTTCTTGGCAAAGCCGTGCCCCTCGTCCTTCGCCATCAAGTACCAGACGGGCGTGCCGTTTTTGCGGACGGCGCTGACCATCTGCTGAGCCTCGTTTAAGGGCACGCGCGGGTCGTTACCGCCCGCCACGATGAAGATCGGTTTGGTTATCTTCGACGCGTTGTTGAGCGGCGCGATGCGCGTCATAAACTCACGCATCTTCGGGTCGCGCTCGTCGCCGTACTCCGCGCGTCGCAAATCACGCCGGTACGACTCGGTGCGTTCGAGCAGCGAGACGAGATTCGAGATGCCGACCACAGGGAGCGACGCGCGGATGCGGTCGCTGTAGAGCGTCGCGATGGCGAAACTCATGTGACCGCCGTAGGAGCCGCCCGTGACGAGCACGCGACGCGCGTCGAGCCGCGGTTGCGTCCCGATCCAATCGAGCAGCGAGCCGATGTCTTTGTACGAATCTTCGCGTTGAAAGCCGTTGTCGAGCTTCAAGAAAGTCTTGCCGTAACCGGTCGAGCCGCGCACGTTCGGGAACAACAGCGCGACGCCCATCTCGTTCAGGAAATAATTGTTCCGTCCGAGGAAGGAGGGGCGCGATTGCCCTTCGGGGCCGCCGTGGATGTTGATGACGACCGGGCACGGGCCGGTGCATTTTCCCGCGGGAGGCATGTACAGAAAGCCGCTCATCGTCTTTCCGTCGAAGCTCTGCCAGCGCACCAACTCAGGCGCGGAGAAGGCTTCGGTGTTGAGTCCGCCCGTCTCGCTCTGCGTCCAGCGTTCGACTAATCCTGTCTTCGTGTCGAGCGAATAAACGTCCGTCGTCGAGCGCGCCGAGTTGAGATTGAAGCCGAGGTCGCGCCCGTTCTCGTGCCATTCGAGTCCGCCGATAATGCCGAGCGGCAGATTCGGCCCGGTGCGTTCTTTGCGCGTCTTGGTGTCCATCAAGTGAAGTCGGGCGACGCCGTCCTCGTTGGTGACGAAGGCGATGGTCTTACCGTCCGGCGAAAGCCGAAACTCGTCCACGTCCCACTTGATGTAGTCGCTCAGATAGGTGTGCCCCTTCGTCGCGAGGTCAACATAGGCGAGCCGCTGAAACTCGGAATCCTTGTCGGTCGTGACGTAGATGCCCTTGCCGTCACGGCTGAATTGCGCGCTGCTGTAAACGACCTTGTCCGCGCCGCCCTTTGGCGTGAACAGGGTCTTCTCGCCGGTCGTGGCGTCCACGATCCAGATGTAACTCTCGTTGGCCGAGAGGTATTCGCCGACGAGCAGACGCCGGTCGTCGGGCGACCAATCAACAGCGCCCCAGCCGCCGCCCTCCACCTGCAAGAGCATTCGATTCGTCGCCGGGTCGGACGGGTTGACGATGTAGATGTCCGTGTCTTTGCCGTTGCGACGCGTCGAGCTATAGACCATCCGTTCGCCTGCATTCGAGAAGAGGCTGCCCGTGTTTCTTGACTTGCCGTCGGTCAACAGCGTCACCTTGCCGTCCGCGATGTCGTAGCGATAGAGCTGGTAAAACTCGTTGCCGCCGACATCCTTGTTGAAGACGAAGTATTCGCCTGTCTTCGGTCGGAAGGTTGCGCCGCCCGCGCGGTCGGGGAAAAAAGTGAGTTGCGTGCGCGCCCCTCCCGGCAACTTCACTAGATGCACTTGATTGGTGTCGCCGAAGCGTGTGCCGATGAGCATCTCGCGCCGGACGGGATGCCAACCGGCGAGCGAGGCGGCGCGAAATTCCGTGTAGCGGCGCACGTCTTCCGTGAGCGACGAAGGGATGGCGGGCACGCCCTCGACGACGAGGTTATCGCCGGGCGCGACCGTTGCGCCGCCGCCGCTCTGCGCCGTGGCGGTCGTGGCACAGAGCATGAATGCTGCCAAGAGCAACGCGTACTTTTTCATAGGCAAAGGCTCCTTACTCGATGGATTAAACGGAGAAATGCGGTGCGCCGTACTATAGCAGGAAAGCGGCGAGCGTTGACAAGGGGGATGGCGGCAAGCGGCACAGATGTCTGAGCGGCAAAGTTAGCGGCGGGCATTTATCTTATCGCCCGACGCGCCTCGCCGGTTTTAGAAACTGCGCCGGAACAGATAAGAAGCTTTGATGAAAAAGAGGCGACCGTTGCGACGGAAGCCGGGTTCGAGTTGCCCGTTGTTGAAGGGGCTGAAGCCGTTGACGTTGAGATCGTCGTTGTAGCCCGCGTACAGAGAGGTGCCGGGATTCGGCGTCCAGCCGAAGAGGAATTGCCCGCGTAGATTGGATGCAAGCGTGTCGTAATCAACGCGCGCACGCGCGAACAGAAAGCGCGTGAACTGGTAGGTCGAGCGCAGGACGTAGATGTTTTCGTCAAACGCGACGCGATTCGTGTCACGCCTCGTCAGGCGCGCTTTGTTATAGCTGATCGAGGTGCGCCACGCGTCGGTCGGCTGAAGCGTGAGACCCGCTTCGACATCGAAGGTGTTGCCTGCGCCGGGGTCTTGCGGCACGTCCGGGTTATCCGGGTCGGCGAGTGCGCCGGGACTGACGCGCGGAAAGCGTCGGCCCGCGCCGAAGTCGAAATCGAAGACGCCGCGTCGCGTGCCGAGGAAAATAAAGGGCGAATATTTTTTACTCGGAGTCGTCTCGGCGTAAATAAAGACCGTCTTGTAGCGGGTCGAGCGTTCGGTGTCTTCGCCGTAGAAAGTGCAAGGGGTGCGCCGCCTGTCACTCAGCTTTTCCGGCAAGTGTGCGTCCGCGCCGGTCGGGTCGCAGGCGCGCGAGGCGAAACGGCGCGGGCCGAACTCTTCCTCGAAGACGCGCTCATAGCCGAAGTTCGTGCCGAGTTGCACGAAGGTCTGGCGCGCGAGGTTGAAGTTGTAGTTCTGACCAGTAATCCATCCCTGCTGTCGGCCCTGCCAGTCGAAGTTGGTGTCCGTGAAACTCTGAAAGCGAAACTCCGTGAGCGTCGCCTTCGGATTCGGCTCGGTGCTCAGACGCCACGCGAACTGCATGTTGTTGGTGTTGGTGCGTCGTGTGAATCCGACATCGGCGCGATAGTCGCGCGTCCGCCCGCTGGCGTTATAGACATAGCCGAAATGCCTGCCCGTGTAATCCCACTGGTACGAATAGCCGAAGCCGTCGCCCTTGCGCAACATCTGGCCGCCATTGTCGAGGTCGCGAAAGTTGGTGCGCGAAGTCGTGCCGATAACCTCGAAGCGCGTGATGGTTTTGGGATTGACCTTGAAACGCCCGTCCGCGCCGAACAGTTGGTTGATGCGTTCGGGGAAGTTGTAGCTCGTGGCGAAGAGGCCGACGCTCGACTCGCGCCCCACGTCGCGCTTGTAGCGAAGGATGCCGACGGCGGCGTTCCTGTCCACGAGTTTCAATAAATGTTCGCGCTCAAGTTTTTCGTCGTCGGTGAGCGTCTGCGGGTCTCTGCGTAAAATCTCGCGCTCGTCTTCCGAGAAATCGCCGGGCGCTTTATCGGAAGCGAAGAGCAGGCCGAAAGTGTTGCGCCCGCGCTTGCCCGTCAGCTTGACGGCGTAATCGGGATCAATGATGGCGCGCGTGTGCACGACCGTGTTCATCGTGTCGAAGATTTCTTTGCCTTCGAGAAAGAACGGGCGCTTCTCCTCGAAGAAAATGGGGAAGCGTTGGTTGGCGGTGACGACCGTCTGGTCGGCCTCGACCTGCGCGAAGTCGGGGTTGAGGGCGAAGTCGAGCGTGACGGTCGGCGTGATTTGAAACTTCGCGGTGACGCCGATGTCGCCTGCGATGGGACTGTTGAGCAGCCGACCGGGGTCGAGAGTCGGTGAGGCGGCGAAGCCGGGCGAAGGCACGGGCGGCGCGGCGCTCACGCGCTTGCCCCCTTCGGAGACGGTGACGCTGGGGATAATCTCCAACGTGCGCTCGGTCGAGATGCCTTCGAGTCCGGTCAGGTGGCCCGCCTGCACGAGCGTGCCCTGTATGTCGCGGCTGATCGGCATCCACGAGTCGGTCTCGTTGTTGAAGCGTTTGATGTGACGGAAGAAGTGGATGCCCCAGAGCTTGTCCTTGCCCGCCTCGTAGCGCAGAGACTTGAAGGGAACGGCGACCTCGACGACGTAACCGTCGTCCGTCACAGAGCCTTTTGATTCCATCACCACATCCACGCTGAAATCTTCATCGTCGTTCGAGTAGATGGCATCAGCCTGCACGCCGAGCGGGTTGAAGATGAACTCGAAAGCCTTTCGCTTGTCGTTGAACGTGTCGAGAAAGACTCCGACGTTGTCGTCGTCAAAAACGTTATCGCGCTTGGGCACGGTGGCGCGCACTTTGCCCTTCTCGTCAAAGGCGTGGAAAGCGATGTAGAGGAATCTGGAATCGTAGCCGAGCCGCACTTCGGTCTGTTGCGAGGGCGCGATGTTGTCGCCGGGCTGTATCTGCACGAAGTCTTTGAAGACGGCGGCGCTCTTCCACGCTTCGTCGTCGAGCTTGCCGTCAATCGCGGGCGGCTTCGCAAAAAGTACGATGCGGACGGGATTCGCCTTCTCCGGCGACAGCAGGGCGGACGAGTTCTTCGCGCCCGCGATCAACTTCCCTTCCTTGTGTGGATCGGCGGTCGCGGGCAGCACGGTCGGCGCGGGGGTGGACGGCGAAGCTTCCGAGG
>JBAVPI010000456.1:0-10950 GCA_049692915.1 Pyrinomonadaceae bacterium | reverse complement strand
TCTTCAGAGTGACGCTCAAAGCCCTTGCGCGTCCGGGCGTCATCACGACGGCGGGGTGGAAGGAGGGAATGCACCTCTCCGTAGTCCGCGCCATCGAATGCATGAAGTGGCACACGCACGTCCACACTCACTATGCGCGTTACGCGGAGGGTCTTGAGGCGGTTCGCTTTGCCGAGGAACAAGGCTGGATGCCGGATGTCGGGGAAGAGGTCTTCGGGTGGGAAGATATTCAACGGCTGTCCGGGGAGTACACGGCAGGAAAACTCAGTTCCTACTTTCCCATCTATCAGGTGAACCAACTCTAATCACGCAGTTCCGCGTGCGGCACACAGGCGCGTCATTTGCCGTCGTCATACGTGAGTTCATCGCAGACCGGACGACCTGAGGACGAAACTTTCCCTTCACCATATAGTAGCATCCCTTCAGCGCGTGGGCAGGAGCGATTTACAGACATTTTTGCTGTGACATCGGGACGTTTTAGCTGTGGCAATATAAGGAGATAAATGTAGTTGACAATTATCGTGCAAGGCACTTATAATCCTCTCGCACAATCAGCGATTGTCTCTGACATTGATTGAGCTGAGCCTGTTGTTTTTGATGGAGCGCACGTCGGTTAGGTCTCATATTTCAGACTAGCTCTAAGCACAGTTTCAGATCACATAGTTCGAGAAGTAAATGTCCCGTCCGGTTTCGTCAAAATCTAACATCAGTTGAATACGGTTAGGGAGTTGAGCAAGGCATTTACTACCCTTTGGTGCTGACTGGTAGGCCCGATTTCCGGGTTTTGGCTCAACTTCACCCGCGTGACGGAACGGATTTAGGTACGTGCAGTCCGATTTCGGCGGTTTCGGCACAGAAGCGACGTTAGAATCCCAACATCAGCAAGGTGTAAAGGGCAAAAACTCCCCAAACAAGACAACTAATACCAGTGGCTACTCCCCTAGACTGCTGATGCTTTCGCAGAGAGTTGAGGTTGAACGACTCTGCCTGTTAGCAAGCGGATTCTCCGGGTAGCTACGGAGCAGGCCAGCGCTGTCATTTTGGCTCTAGCCTCGTCATCAATACGCCGTGTTTCACCAGAATGTGCCGTAACCCGACCGGCACATTAAATGGCGGTCGGTGGTGTCGGGACTGGAAGGCGCAGACTTCTCCGAAAAATGCTCGACAGTAAGCGTGGCAAACGCACCGAAACCCTGCGCCGTTCCAACCTTCACATAAAAATTGCTTGGTGTTTTTAGTCAGGTAGATACGCACCCACGGCATGATTGATGTCGTTAATCTTTTTACAAAGACAGGTGTGAGAGAATGGGCGATCTTTCCAGAGACGACTCGGCACAATGGTTCGCTATACACACCCACCCGAAGCAGGAGTATCGCGCCGACAGTAACCTGCGGGCTTGGAACGTCGAGACCTTCTTCCCGCAATTGCGTGAGCGTAAGTACGGCTCGAAGCGTAGCCAGCGGCAGGTGGTGCTGAAGCCCCTATTTTCTCGTTACCTCTTCGCACGCTTCAGGGCTGCCGACCTGCTCTATAAGGTTCGATTCACCAGAGGCGTTCACGACGTGGTGAGCTTCGGTGGTCAGCCGACGCCGGTGAGCAACGAGGTCATCTCCATGATCAAGTTGCGGGCGGAAGAGGACGGAACGCTCACCCTGAGCGAAGAGTTTGAAGCCGGCAGCAATTTGATGGTAGAGGAGGGGCCGCTCAAAGGCTTCTCCGCCATCTTCCAGAAGAGGCTGAACGGGACGAGCAGGATCATGCTGTTATTGCAAACCGTCAGCTATCAGGCGAGCGTCATCGTGGACTCAAGCCAAGTCCGCAAGATGAGCTAAAGGACGCGGAATCAGGTCAGGCGAAGGGGGCTTGACCTACCGGAACTTTTTTCATGTCCGACCGTTTACTAAGAAGACCGAAGGTGGGATTGATACTCGACGCGAGCATTATAGTGAGCGAGAAATCGCCGTTCTTCGTTGCTTGAAATAGTAGTTTCTCCTCGTTAATCCAAGTTCTCGTTCATCATCCAAATTCGGGGACGTTTCATCTTCTCGATCTGCAAAGGAATCGTTTGAAGAGGCATCGCGGTCGCGCGGCGTCGGCGTCAAACGGCTCCGGAGCGCAAGGCCGAAGGACGATTAAATGCGTTGATACGCGTCGTCCGACGGTCAATTAAAACCAGCTTGTCTCTAAAATTTGGCCCAAGAATTCGGCCAAAAATGGCGGTAGCCTGTCTTGTAAGTACGGGCGCACCTCAGGGGCTGTACAGCTAACCCACTATTCCTCAACGTATTGCTCCGGTTTCATCACGCGATAATTCAGGCGCGTCTTCACCTTCAAATATAAGCTTTCTCAAAAATCATTCCGCCGTATCAGAGGTCGAGTTTTCTTGAGCGTTGAGCGTCTTCAAGTGCGCGTCGGAGACTTCGCATTTTCTGAGAGAGCTTCCGGGAATCATTTACGATCTGCATGTAGAGAGTGCCGAGACACAAGGGGCGAGAGAAGCCGGCGACCGTCGGCCAATGTCGCTCACACGACTTTGACAACCAATAACAATCCGAGGAGGAAGCGTCCATGAGTTGGTACGACCCTGACAGGGAAGACACGACAATCTATAAGGTTGTCATGAACCACGAGGAACAATATTCGATCTGGCCCGCCGACCGTGAGAACCCGCTTGGCTGGAGTGACGTAGGCAAGTCCGGCCCGAAGGCGGAGTGCCTCGAATACATCAAGGAAGTATGGACGGACATGAGGCCGCTCAGCCTGCGCAAGCAGATGGAAGAGGCTGCGCTGCATGATCCGGCGGATGATGAGCCGATGCTCGCCGAAGACGAACCCGGCGAGGACGACTTGGTGAAGCGTCTCTCTGAGGGCGAGCACCCGGTCGAAGCCAGCCTGCGGCCCGAAAAGACGGTCGAGGCGTTCAAAGAACGCATTGACATGGGGTACGTGCACATCAAGTTTACGGATACGCGGGGCGGGACGGAGTTGGGCGTGCGGCTCGATCCCGGCGTCGTAGATTTGAATCAAGCCGACTTCGCGAACAAAACCGGTACGGTGCACCTTGAGGGCGGGTTAACGCTGAACTATGTGAAGGTGCGTTGTATCGCCGATATTGATCTGCTGACGCTAACCGGCAAGGGACATCTCGTTCCTGCCGAGGCGTAATCTGGAGGGACGGGCATGAGTGAGATGCAATTGCTTGAGGTAATCAAGGCCGAAAACCTCGACGCGGCGAAGGCTGCGCTTGAAGCCGGTGCTGATGTCAACGAGACGGACGAACAGGGGTGGACGCCGCTCAACTGGGCGGCGGGTAAGGGCAACGCGGAACTCGTCTCGCTACTGGTTGAGAAGGGGGCCGACGTTTTCAAGGTGGGTCGCGACCTGCGTACACCTTACATGATCGCGCTCGCCGCAGGGCACGCCGACGTGGCGCGATTCCTGCGCGCGGCGGAAGACCGCGTGGAAGGGGAGAAACCGGCCCGACCGGAGCGGCCCTACTGCAAGGTTTATTACCTCGCCGAGTTGCGTAAGTTCCCACACTGGACGGAGAACGCGATCAACCCGACGGAGATCGAAGAGTCCAGTGCCGCCTCCAACGGCAACGGCGCGGGCAGCCTGCCGCCAGAGGAAGAAGAGGTCGGCTTCCTCCATCACGACTTCACCGTCACACGTTCGATGTGGCGCGGCGAGGATGTGATCTTCAACCAAGTGACGCCTGAGTGGGAGCAGTTTTGCACCGAGACTCTGAAGTTCAAAGTGCCGGACGACCTCGACCTGCTCGTCTCAAACGACGAGACCGCAGCGACGGCGGGCTTGAACGGCGGCGGCCCGGCCTGACACGCACGCGCACTGAATCCTTGCGAAGCCCCGGCCCCAACGCTTGAGGCGGGGCGTCAATCCTTGCGCGCGCATGGAGGATTCGTTTATTCCGTCGTCCCTGCCGGGCCGCTCCCGCTGAAACCCATCTCACAACAACCCCTGAAGGAGACTTGCTTATGAAACTCGGTGATGTCTTACGCAAAGAGCGAGAGCGCAGAAAGCTCGACGCCGGGAAGGTGGCCGCCGACCTCGGCCTACAGGTCACGGCTTATGAGGAACTGGAAGGCGGCGCTTCGCCCGCCGAAGAGTGGGGGCCGAAGCTGGCGCAGATCGCCATCAAGCTCTCGACGCCGACCTCGCGTCTGATCAGCGAGACGGGCAAGGCCGAGCAGGCGCAGCAGGAAGAAGGGCAGTGCGGCAAGTTGATCCGCAAGCACCGCGAGCATCGTCAACTGAGCCTCGAAGAACTGTCGGCGCAACTCTCGATGCCGGTCGAAGAGGTCGCCTCCATCGAGCAGGGAGAGACCCCTTTGGAGACCTACGCGCCGGTTCTGCTGCGCTTCTCCGAAGTCATAGACCAGCCCATCTTCAATCTCTTCTTCCCCTGCGGCCTGCCGCTCGACAGGCTGGAAGACTACCCGTAGAGCGGCGTCCGCAAGCTGTCCGCGCCCGCGCGCTTCGGTCGCACTTGAGCGGTAGCGACGCGGGTGAGCGGCAAGGCCGTGCGCGTCCTGTGCGTGCGACGGAGCACGGCGGCACAACGCTGGACGTGCGCGCTGCTTTTTAACTCAATCGGCTAAACGCCGGCCCGCGCGGGCTGGCCGCGTTCACGTCAGGAGATAATTGATGATCGAGAATGAAGTCATGCCCACAGGCGAAACGATGGAATTTCAGGCGGAGATCAAGCAACTCCTGAGCCTCGTGGTCAATTCGCTGTACACGCATAAAGAGGTCTTTCTGCGCGAGTTGATCGCCAACGCCTCGGACGCTCTGGACAAAATCCGCTTCCTCGCCGTGTCGGACGCGTCCGTGCTCGAAGACTCGCCGGAGTTGTCCATCTTCATCGAGCTTGACCCCGCCAACAGGCTGCTGACGATCTCCGACAACGGCATCGGGATGACTTACGACGAGGTGATCGAGAACATCGGCACTATCGCCAAATCCGGCTCGGCCAAGTTCGCCGAGTACATCAAAAACAGTCAGTCGGGCGAGGCCGACCTCGGCCTGATCGGACAGTTCGGTGTCGGCTTCTACTCGGCTTTCATGGTGGCCGAAGAGATCACGCTGCTGACGCGCGCGCCCAAGCAGCCGAAGGGCGTCAAGTGGGTTTCGACGGGTGACAGCACGTATGTCATCGAGGAAATCGAGAGGAAGGAGCGTGGGACGAAGGTCATCCTCAAGCTGAAGGAACAGGGTAGCGAACCCTACAACCTCGATGAAGATTTTCTCAACCAGTACACCATCCAGAAGCATGTGCAGAAGCATTGCAGCTTCATCCCCTACCCGATTCGCATGAACTTCGTGACGGAGGAGCCGGGGACGGAGACGAACGCAGGCAAGCCCGCCGACGGGCCGCCGCGCATCGTCATCACCGAGAAGACGCTTAACTCCACCAAGCCGCTCTGGGCGCGAGAGCCGAAAGACGTGGCGCGCGACGAGTATCTGAGCTTCTACCGGCAGCAGTTTCAGGACTGGGACGAGCCAGCCGAGATTATCCACACGAAGAGCGAAGGAGCGGTCGAGTTCACGGCGCTGATGTTCATCCCCGCGCACGCCCCTTACGGCCTCCACACGGGCGATGCGCCGAAAGGGCCGCAGCTTTACTGCAAGCACGTCCTCGTCATGAACGACTGCCGCGAGTTGCTGCCCGACTACTTCAGGTTCGTGCGCGCCGTCGTTGATTCGCCGGACTTGCCGCTCAACATCTCGCGCGAAACCCTTCAGCACGACCGGCAACTTCAGGTCATGAGAGATCGTCTTGAGAATAAGGTGCTCAACTTCTTTAAGAAGACGCTCGCCGAAGATCGCCCGCGCTACGAAAAGCTCTGGGCGGAGTATGGCCGATCTTTCAAGGGCGGCATCTTCACCGACTATCGAAACGCAGAGAAGCTTCAAGACCTGCTGCTCTTCGACAGTTCACGCGGCGAAGATGTGAAGGCGACGCTGGCCGACTACGTCGGGCGCATGCCCGAAGGTCAGAAGGAGATTTACTACGCGACGGGCGAGAGCCGCGCTGCGGTCGAGCGTTTGCCGCAGATGGAAGCGCTGCGCGAGCGCGGCTTTGAAGTGCTCTGCTTCCTCGACAAAGTGGATGAGTTTTTGACGCAGCACCTGCAAGAGTATGAGGGCAAGCCGTTGCGCTCGATCTCGCGCGGCACTCTCGACCTTGGCGACGAGGCCGGGCAGGACGAGTCGAAGTCGGGCGAGCAGGACGAACATCTCGGCGAGTTGCTCGGCTTCATCCGCGAGTCTCTTAACGGCAAGGTCAAAGACGTGCGCATCTCCAAGCGTCTGAAGTCGAGCGCGGTCTGTCTGGTCAGCGGCGACACCGGCTACAGCCTCAACATGGAGCGGCTGATGCGCGAAGCCAATCAACCGATCTTCAAGGCGACGCGCATTCTTGAAGTGAACCCCACCCACGAAACCATTAAGACCATCCAGCGCCTCTTCAGCAAGGGAACTGATCGCGAGAAGCTGGCGCGCTACTCAAGCTTGCTCTACGACCAAGCGCTGCTCGTCGAGAACGAGAAGATTGACGACCCGGTCGAGTTCGCGCGGATAATCTCCGAGTTGATAGTCGAAGCACACGGCGAAACGAGCGGGCTGACGCAGGAGTGAGTCGGGCGAGTGTTGTGAGAGAGGAGGGTAGTGATCGTGCCGAAGGTTGGAAGGTATTGTAAGGCTTACCCGGTCGGTCGGCTCCGTCTCTTTGCGGGCTGGAGCGACGGAGTGAAGCGCCCGCGGCGGGAAGCCGCGCCGGAGGACGAAGCCGCGTTGTCATCGCTCAGCGACGACGATGTCTTGTTCCTGCAAGAGGACTTCAGCGTTACCGAAGGCATCTTCCTCGACGACGGCGTCTTATTCGACGACGTGACGCCTGAGTGGAAAAGCTTCTGTGAAGACGAACTGGGCTTTCGCGTTCCCGCACACCTCTCAGGTGATGACGAAGTAGCGCGGCGGACTGACGATTCCTAAGCCGGGTGGTGGTGGCGGCAGGGAGACGCTGATGGCGGTTAACGAACCCGTTCTGCAAAGCTTGCCAGACGGAGCGCCGGTGCCCGCGACTCTCGTGGAACTTCTGCGCGCGCGCGCCGCCGCGCAGCCCGGTCGTCGTGTCTTCACATTTCTTGACGACGACGAGAACGAGTCTGCGCAACTCACTTTCGCCGAACTGGACACGGGCGCGCGTGCCGTCGCGTCCATGTTGCAGCAGGCGGGCGCGGCGGGCGAGCGCGCTTTGCTGCTCTACCCGTTCGGGCTTGAAGTCGTCAACGCCTTTTTCGGTTGCCTGTATGAAGGCGTCGTGGCCGTTCCGTCGCCGCCGCTGAATCCGGCACGCCCGCAAAGGACTCTCTCTCGCCTGCGTTCGATGGTGGAAGACGCGGGTGTGACGCTGGGCCTGACGACTTCGCAGATGTTGCCGTTGATTGAGGGGGCGTGCCGCGAGACGGAAGGGCTGCGCGGCGTGCGTTGGCTCGTCACGGACGCGTTGGAGCAGGGCAGCGCCGAAGCGTGGGAGATGCGCGAAATCGCCGGCCGGACGCTCGCCTACCTGCAATATACCTCCGGCTCGACGACCGCCCCGAAGGGAGCGATGGTGAGCCATGCCAACGTCCTGCACAACTCCGGCTACATCGCGCGCGCGTGGCGCTACACGTCCGAAAGCGTCTCGGTCGTCTGGGTTCCCTACTACCACGATGACGGCCTTGTGCACGGCATCATCCAGCCTATCTATCGTGGCGGTGAAGCGTTCTTAATGTCGCCGCAGGCATTCACACAGCAGCCCGCTCGCTGGTTGCGCGCCGTCACGTCCAAGCGTGCGACCCACACCGGCGGCCCGAACTTCGCCTTCGACCTGTGCGTCAACAAGGTGACGCCCGAACAGTGCGAGGGGCTTGACCTGAGCAGTTGGCGCATGGCCTACAACGCAGCCGAGCCGGTGCGCGCTCTGACGCTCGAACGCTTCACGGCGCGCTTCGCCCCGCACGGCTTCGACCCCGCCGCCTTCCATCCCTCTTACGGGTTGGCGGAAGCGACCCTGCTCGTGACGACCAAACGCGATGCGTTGGCCCGGCCCGCCGTCTGCACGGTGCGCGCCGACGCGCTTGAGCGCGACCGGAGAGTTGACGAGGCGGAGACGGGCGAAGCACGCGCGCGCACCTTCGTTAGTTGCGGCGCGCCCGTGGGCGAGACGAGAGTAGTCATTGCCGACCCCGACTTTCTGACGACGTGTGCGGTTGACGAGGTCGGGGAGATTCTGGTGGCGGACGCGGGCGTGGTGCGCGGCTACTGGCGACGCGAAGATGAGGAGCGCGAGCGCACCTTCGGCGCACGGCTGGCAGACACGGGCGAGGGGCCTTTCCTGCGCACGGGCGATCTGGGCTTCATCCGGGACGGAGAGCTATACATCACAGGCCGGATCAAAGACCTCGTCATCATCCGTGGTCAGAACTACTACCCGCAGGACATCGAGTGGACGGTCGAGCGCAGTCATCCGTCTCTGCGACCCGGTTGCTGCGCGGCCTTGGCGCTCGACATCGGCGGCGAGGAGCGGCTCATCATCGTCGCCGAGGCAAGGGCGCATTGCACGCCCGTCAGGTACGGGGCAGGAGGCATGCCCGGCCTGACCTGTGCCGCCGATCTGCCCTTCGACGCCGAAGAGGTTATCTTAGCCGTGCGGCAGGCCGTGGCCGAGAGCCACGATCTGCAACCCTACGCGCTTCTCCTGCTCGAACCCGGAAGCATTCACAAGACTTCGAGCGGCAAGATTCAACGCCACGCCTGCGGCGAAGCTTTCCTCGCAGGCACATTCGATGTCGTCGCCGCGTGGGTACAGCACCTCGACGAAGGACTGCGCGATTCGACCGATGCCCTAGCGGACGGAATTGACGGGCCGCCGACCGTCGAGGCCGTGCAACTCTGGTTGGTGGAACATCTCACGCGGCGGCTCGGCCTCGACATGCCGAAGCTGTCAGTCTCCAAGCCCGACTTCGATCTGCCCTTCAACCGTCTCGGACTCGATTCGATTAACGCCTTCGAGTTGAAGAACATGATCGAGACGCGCTGGGGCGTGGAACTCCCAATCATCAAACTGCTTCAGGACACGACCGTCGCGCAGCTTGCCGTCTGGGTCTGTGCGCAAGCCGGGACAGCCGCACCGTTGCGCGCCGCCGCCGGTCAGCCATCTCCGTCAGTCGCTGCTCGTTTCAGACCGCACGAGCCGGACGACCTGCTGGCCGATCTCGAACGTCTCTCCGAAGCGGAACTCGATCAGGTGCTGAGCCGTCTGCTGGCCGAAGTTGAGGGAGAATCGTGACCACGACGCGCGAACAGACCCAACGACTCTCCCTCGAAGAGAAGCGCTCTCTGGCAGCCCGCCTGATGCGCGCGAAGCAGCCTCCGTCGCGTGCGGCGGCGACGCATCCGCTCGCAGCCGGTCAACAGGCTCTCTGGGTCGGACAGCAGCAAGCGCCGCGAAGCACCCTCTACAACCTCGGCTTCGCCACGCGCGTGCGCAGCCTGCTCGACGTGCCCACGCTGAGGTCTTCATTCCAGCAACTCATTGACCGGCACGCGGCGCTGCGCAGCACGGTCGAGGTCAACGACGGCATCCCCTCTTTGCGCGTACACGCGCAGCGGGAGGTCAGCTTTCGGGAGGTAGATTGCGACGCGCTGAGCGAGCAGCAATTCGACGCGCGGCTGGCGGAAGAGACGCAACGCCCCTTCGACCTTTCAACGGGGCCGCTCCTGCGCGTTCTACTCTTCAACCGAGGGGCGGGCGGGCACGTGCTCCTGCTGACGATGCATCACCTCATCGGCGACTACTGGTCGCTGGCAAACCTCTTGAGAGAGTTAGGAATCCTCTACACAGCCGGGACGACGCACGCGTCGCCGCTTCCGCCGACCGATTTTCAATACGCTGATTTTGTTCGCTGGCAGGCGGAGTTGCTGAACCGGCCAGAGGGCGCGCGGCTTCGTGACTTCTGGCAGGGGGAGTTCGCCGTCGCGCCGACGCCTCTCGACCTGCCGCTTTCGCGACCCCGCCCGCCCGCGCGCACCTACAACGGCGGCGCTTGTCTCTTCAGTCTCGACGAGAAGCTCACGGGCCGGATCAAGGCGCTGGCCCGCGACGAGGGCGCGACCCTCTACGTCGTTCTCTTGACGGCCTTTCAACTGCTTCTTCATCGCTACACGGGACAGTCGGAGATCACCGTCGGCACACCGGCGGCAGGTCGCAGCCGACCGGAGTTCACGGACGTTTTCGGCTACTTCGTCAACCCGGTTGCCCTGCGCACCGATTTCGCCGGAGACCCGTCGGTGCGTCAGGCGCTTGAGCAGGTACGTCGGCGTGTGCTCAGCGCGTTGGCGCATCAGGACTATCCCTTCTCGATGCTGGTGCAGCATCTACAGCCGAAGCGCGACGCGAGCCGCACGCCCGTCTTTCAAGTCATGCTGACATTGGAGAAGTCACCGTGGCCCGAATGTCAGGGCGCTTCGCTCTTCGTGATGGGCCACGCGGGAGCGCGGCTCAATCTGGGGGCGCTTGAGTTGGAGTCCATCCGGTTGAAGCCCGCAGCCGTGGAGTTCGACTGCACGCTGATGTTGGAGGAGGTAAACGGAACGCTCTACGGCGCGTGGCAATATAACAGCGACCTGTTCGACGAGGTCTGCATCAAGCGTTTCGACTTACACTTGCGACGCCTGCTCGAAGAGATGACCGTGCATCCGACAAGACGAGTGAGTGAGTTGGAGTTGTTGACCGACGCCGAACAACACGCCCTCCTCTTCGAGTTCAACGACACGTCCCCCTCCAACCCTCCCACGCCCTTGCTCGCCTGCCTCCGCACTCATCTTTACGCACGGCCCGACGCCGTCGCCCTCGCCTGCGGCGATGCTCAACTGACGCGCGC
>JBAVPI010000455.1:0-5368 GCA_049692915.1 Pyrinomonadaceae bacterium | reverse complement strand
AAGACGAAGAGACGGCGCTGCTGGTCGAACCGGGCGACGCACGCGCGCACAAGGATGCGTTGTTAAGACTCGCGGGGTCGCGCGAGTTACGCGAACGACTCGGCGCGGCGGCGCGCTCGCGTTGCGTCGCACAGCACACGTGGACGCGCAACGCCGAACGGGTGCTGGACGCATATCGGGCGTTCAGCTAGATGAGGGCGCGGCGAAATCGTCGCCGATGAGCGGCAGGTCGCAGATTTGGCAGATGTCGCACTTGGAGCGAAGCAGCCAGAGGTTCTGGTCGTAAATCTTATTCTCGACGGGCGTTGACTTCAGACGGTCAAGCGCCCACGTCCGCATCAGAGGGTTGCGCGCGAGGTGTCGCACGGCCCTGATCGGCTCTTTCTTCATGTGGCCGCGGGCCGTCGGGTGGCGCGTCAGGAGACGAAGGCAGATGGTGTCGAGCTTCGCTTCGACCGCGCGCCGGTCGAAGACATGCACCTCGCACCCGTAGCCGATGGTGAGCGTGTCGCCCCCCCATTCGCTCCCGAATGAATAGCGCAGGATGCGGCTCGAAGTATCAATCACGAGCAGGCTGCCGGTTGCCGGTTCGGACGTGCGAGCGACGCGCGCAACATCGTCGCCAAAGGCGCTCTCGTTGCCGTCGAAGGCGACGTTGAAACAGTTCCTTCCGTTCACGTCAGAGACACGAACACAGAATTTCAGTTGCGCGAGCGTCGCCGGATCGAACAGACTCGCACGAAGCCTGACGTTCGCCTCTATCTCGTCGCCCAACTTTTCGGCATCCGTTTCGTTGATGATCGTCGCCCGCGAGAGTTCTTCAATCTCCGCCTTGTACTGCACGTCAACGAGTCGGTCGAGACTGCCTTGAGACTCAAACTCGCGGCGATAGGGCGAGAGTGTTTTCAACTCGTCGTTCTCCAGCACGTCGCCGGAATACATCTCCTGAATTTCCGGCTGCGGCTCGCCCGGCCTGCCGAAATGCTCACGGTAATATTCGGCGAGGTGCGCGCGCGGGAAGCGGACTTCGTTAATCCAGCGCTGGGCGGGCGCGAGCAGCGCGAAGTCGGCGGCGAAGGGAACGGCGACGCGCGGCGCGAGTTGACAGACGATGCGACAAAAGTTGTGCGCGAAGAGTTGTTCGCGGAGCGCGCCGATCTCGCGGTCGTTTTTGCCTTCCAGATGGATGGTGTTGGGAAAATAACTCGCCCCGCCGAAGCCGCACAAGACCGTGTCAATGCTCGGCCAGCGACGCCGCAACATGCTTGTGAAAAAATCTATCACGCCCGCGGGATAGGCATGCAACGCGTCGTTGACGTTGACGACGACGCGCCCGCCGCTCTCGATGACGACGATGCTGTCGAGGTTGTTGGCGAGGTAAGTGACAGACGTGTCTTTCGTCAAACGATACGTCTTGCCTGAGACGGCCTCGCGTACCTCATCGAAGCCCATCCCGCGCAAATACTCTCTCGTGCCGCCGTACCAGTTGAAGGGATAAAAGACACGCGCGCTCTTCCGTATGCGTCTGAGGCTCGGCTCGTGCAGGTGATCCTCGTGGCCGTGAGATAAGAGGAGACAATCGGCGGCGTCGAGCGCGTCGAGGTTGACCGGCTTGGGGAAGACGTTCCACTGGCCGCAGTAGGCCGGGCCGTGGAACCACGGGTCGGTGACGATTTTCAAATCGCCCGTGTCAATCAACAGGCAGGCGTGGCAGATGTATTCGATTTTAATCACCGGTCAGAATCTCCCGCGCACGGCGTATCGCGCAATACCCTTTGAGACATTCCCTGCCGGACGGCAAATCGCCGCGCACGCGATTTCAGGAAACGTGCGCGCCGCGCGCCGCCAGCGCTTCGAGACAACGACGTTTGAAATCCTCTTCGTCGCGACTCTTGAAGACGCGAACACCGTTGGGCCTCTCAGCCGCATCGCTGGCGACGACGGGGCAGTCGAAGTGCAAAGCCTCCGCGACGCTGACGGCATAACCGTCCGTCAAAGTCGGGCGCACGAACAGGTGTGCACGCTTAAAGAGCGGCCAGAGTTCGCGCTGTCCCGACATCAAGAAAAAATGGTGCCCGACGCCGAGCGCGAGGGCCTCGCGTTCAATGGGTTCGCGCTCGGCATCTCCGGCCTCTGCAAGCGCGAATAGCAGGCCGATGTCGGGGTACGTTTCCTTGAGCTTGAGGACGAGACGCAGACACATGTCGAGGCCGTAGAGATCAACGCCGTCATGATAGATTAACTTGAAAGCGTTGGCGATGATGAGCGGACGACTGCGCCCGATGAACTCTCGCAGTTCCGCCGTGTAGGACTCAAGGATGCGCGCTTCGTTCTCGACTCGCGGCGGGAGAAAGGCGTGTTGCACGCGCGTCTTTTCGGGAAGCCCGACGCCGTGCTCGCGGTAATAATCTTTCAGACGCGGCGAGGTCAGCAGCAGTTCGCGGCAGCGTTTGAGGAACGCGCCGTAGAGACGCCTGCGCGGCGCGTCCCACGACTCGATCAGTCGCCAGTTGTGGTCGAACACTTCCGTGCGCGGGGCGAGGCCGAGCGCGAGCAGGATGAGCATGACGGGGAGCGAAGGATAGTTGAGGCTGATGAGGTCGTAGCGTCGCGTCGGGGCGGTCAGTAGATGGCGCAGCAGTCGCCCGTTCGAGACGCGCGACGGGTCGAGCACTTCGACCGAGTGACCCTCGCCTTCGAGCTTGTGCCTGTACCTCTCTATGAAAACGCCGACGCCGCCGAGCGGTGGCGGCTGCGAGCCGATGAGCAGTATTCTCAACTTGAGCACTCCTGCCGTCATTCACCTGCGGGACGCGTCGCCGTCGAATCATCATCAGGCGACCACGTGCCGGGCAACATTACAACACGAATTGCCGTCGTGGTAATCTCGAAACGGAAGGTTGTCGCCGATGAAAGTAAGCGAGACGGAAGATGACGCCTGCGCGCTGCCCGTGCTGCGCGAGGTCATTGCGCGGGCCGGTGCGGAACTGGGCGCGAGCGTGGCGCGCGTCGAGATGCTCGCCGGAGGCTACACGCCGCAACACCTGTGTCGTCTCACGCTCGAAGACGAACGAAAAGCAGTGTTGAAGACGGTGGGGCCGAACGGCGACGCGCCGCAACCGTCGCCCGTCTGGACGGAAGTGCTGCGCCGTGAGGTCGGGTTTTATCGAGAGCAGCCGCGGTTAAGACGCTGGCAGCCTGCTTTCTTCGGCGGCTTCGAGCAGGATGATTGGGTCGGCCTGCTGCTCGAAGATTTGTCGGAGGCCGTCCGTGTGCCGCCGTGGAATGCGGATGCCATCCACGCCACGGCGCGCGGCCTTGCAGGGATGCACGCGCACACGCTCGGCAACTCCGAGAGAGACAGGACAGCCGTGCGCGACGAGACGTTGAGGGTCTTCCGGCAGATTCGCGAGCGCGGGCGAAGCGCAGGGAATTTGCCGCCCGAATGCGACACGCACGAATGGTGGGCGTGGCTCGGCCTCGCCGTCGAAGCTGGCGAGCGCACATTCAAGGACACGTTGGATGATGGGCCGCACTGCTTGATTCATTTCGACGTGCGCTCCGATAATTTATTCTTGCGAGACGGCGAACTGTTGCTGATTGACTGGTCGAGCGCCGCGTGGCGCACGCCTTTTCTCGACAGCGTTTACTGGGCGCTCGGCGTGGAAGTGGAGGGCGGCGGCCTCGCGCCCGAAGTGCATAAAACGTATCTGGCGCACGCGCCCTTCAGGTCTGAGCGCGACGTGAAGCGTTCCATCGCCTTCTGCGCGGCCTTCTTCGTCAACGGCCTGCAAGCCGCGACTGCGCCCGCCGCCGTGCAAGCCATACGTCGCCGCATTCTAGGCCCGACGCTCCGCTGGTTCGCCGACGAGTGCGCTTTGTCTCCGCCGCCGCTGACAGGCATTTAGCGTTAGTCTGACATATAATTCGCGTCCAGCTTATTTCAGGCGCGCACCGTTTCGCAGCACTTCAATCGCCGCCGCTCGTTCGTCAGTGAAGACGTGATAAAAAATCATTCCTTGATCTGTTTCGGCGGCGAAGACTGGTGGTATCACCACCCGCACTCGAAGAACCACTTGATGCGGAGGTTCGCGCGCGCGGGCAACCGGGTCATTTTCGTCAACTCGATTTCGATGGGGCTGCCGTCGCTCGCGCACAAGGATTTGCTGCCGCGCGTCGCGCGAAAACTGCGCAGCTACGCGAAGCTCGCGCGCGACACGGAGGAGGGCATCACGGTCATCTCGCCCGCGAGCGTGCCATTCTTCGGCAGCCGCGTTTCGCGTTGGGCGAACCGGCATCTGCTGGCGTCGCAGATACGACTGCTCGCGCGGCGCAAAGGACTCGCGAAGCCGATTCTGTGGATTGCCATCCCGACCGCCGCCGAGTTGATCGGACAATTTGACGAGTCGCTCGTCGTCTATCAAGTCTCGGACAAGTACGACGCGAACACGATGGATCACGCGACCGACCCGTCGGCCATCCGTCGCCTGCACGAGCGCGCGATTGACGGCGCGGACATCATCCTCTATTCGGGGCGCAAACTTTTGCACGAAGCCACGAGCGGGCGCGAGCGTTCGTACCTGTTGGAGCAGGCCGTTGACTTCGATCACTGGTCGCGCGTGGGACGCGTAGGCGCGCTTGAGGTCGCGCCGGAGGTGGCGCGCATTCCCTCTCCACGCCTCGGCTACTTCGGCGCTATCGAGATGTGGCTCGTGGATCAGGAACTCATCAAACGTGCCGCGCGCGAGCGGCCCCGTTGGCAGTGGGTCTTCATCGGCAACAAATCGCGCGGCATGGAGATCGAGAGTCTGTCCAACGTGCATTTCATCCCGCCGGTCAGTTACGAAGAGTTGCCGCGCTACGCCGCAGGCTTCGACGTGTGCGTGCTGCCGTGGGAGACCGAACAGGCGTTCACGTCCTACGGTTCGGCCATCAAGGTGCGTGAATATCTCGCGACGGGAAAGCCGGTCGTCATCTCGCCGCTCCCCGAATACGAACACCTCTCCGGCGTGCTCCGCATCGCGCGCAGCCGCGAAGAATTTCTGCGACTCGTGGAAGACGCGTTAAGCGAAACGGGCACGGAAGCCGCCCGCGCGCGACAGGTTGCGGTGCGGGACGGGACGTGGGACGCGCGCGCCGAATGGGTGAGCAATCTGATCGCGGAAAAGCTCGAAGAAAAAGGAGTCGGTCAATCGTGAATCGTCAATCGTGAATAGAGAAGACCTGTTTTACTCTATTCACGATTGACGATTCACGATTGACCGACTCCTTTTTCTTCGAGCTTTTCCGCGATGAGATCGCTCACCCATTCGGCGCGCGCGTCCCACGTCCCGTCCCGCACCGCAGCCTGTCGCGCGCGGGCGGCTTC
>JBAVPI010000454.1:0-6446 GCA_049692915.1 Pyrinomonadaceae bacterium | reverse complement strand
TGGTCAATGGGAGTGCTGGTGAGGGAGTTGACGGCGCTCTACGAGGCATACCTTGAGGGGCGCGAGTCTCCGCTCGCCGAACTCTCGATTCAATACGCGGATTATGCGGTCTGGCAGCGCGAAGGGTTGCAGGGCGAAGTACTGGCCGGGCACCTCTCATACTGGCGAGAGAGGTTGGAGGGCGTCGCCGTCCTTGAGTTGCCGACGGATCATCCACGGCCTGCGGTGCAGCGTTATCGAGGGAGTCGGCAGACGAGCGTCATCGAGCGGAGCGTCAGCGCGGGGTTGCATGAGTTAGCGAGGCGCGAAGGTGCGACGCTCTTCATGGTCTTACTGGCCGGATGGCAGGCGTTGCTCTCACGTTACAGCGGGCAGGAAGACATCGCGGTCGGGACGCCGATTGCCGGACGAGGGCGGCGCGAGTTAGAAGGGCTGATCGGCTTCTTCGTCAACACGCTGGTGATGCGGGCGCATGTGGATGGAGCGGAGAGTTTCAGAGAGTTGGTGAGGCAGGTACGAGAGGCGAGTCTGGGAGCATACGCTCATCAGGAGTTGCCTTTTGAGAAGCTGGTGGAAGAGTTGCAGCCCGACAGGAGTCTCGCTCATACGCCGCTCTTTCAGGTCATGTTCGCATTGCAGAACGCGCCGCGCGAGTCGCTTAAACTTTCAGGGCTGACGCTCAGTCGTGTGAAGCTTGAAACCAGCACGTCGAAGTTTGACTTGATGCTGGCTGCGTCTCACGAAGAGGACGGAATCCATCTGTCACTCGAATACAACGAAGACCTTTTTGATGAAGCAACCATTATCCGGATGCTCGACCACTTCGGAACGCTGCTTGAAGTGATCGTCGAGAACCCGGATGAACGCCTCTCGGCGTTGCGGCTACTTGGTCTTGAGGAACGCCGCAGACTGCTCGTCGAATGGAACGACTCGGCGCGGGAATATCCGACGGAAAAATTTGCACACCGTTTGTTCGAGGAGCAAGTCGAACGCACGCCGGATGCGGTTGCGGCGATTGCCGGTGGAGAGTCCATTAAGTATGGCGAATTGAATCGGCGTGCGAATCGTTTAGCCAGATATTTGAGAGCGCGTGGAGTCGGGATTGACATGCCGGTCGGGATTCTCATGGAGCGTTCCATCGAGATGCTGGTCGGGGTGCTCGGCATAATGAAGGCGGGCGCGGCATACGTGCCGTTCGACCCGCTGCATCCACGCGAGCGGCTTGCCTTCATGGTTGCCGACACAGGTATGTGCGTGCTTTTGACGCAACGTGAACTGGCAAGCATGGCGGACGGATATGTCGAGCGCAATGTCTGCATAGACTCCGAGTGGGAGGCCATCGAGCAGGAGTCGGACGCAAACTTCGACAACGACATCGTGGCTGAGAATGTCGCTTTCGTCATCTACACCTCCGGCTCGACGGGCCGACCGAAGGGCGTTCAAGTCACGCACGGCTCGATGAACAATTTCCTGCACGCGTTTATCGTTGAGCCGGGATTGACGGAGCGGGACGTGCTTCTCGCCGTCACCTCACTGTCCTTCGACATTGCTGTCTTTGAACTCTTCGTGACGCTCGTCACGGGCGCGCGGGTGGTGATTGCAAGTCGGGAGATGGCGGCCAGCCCGAAGCAGTTGATAGACGCCCTCAACGAGTACGGCGTCACCGCCATGCAGGCGACGCCCGTGACGTGGCGACTGCTGGTTGAGGCCGGGTGGCAGAGCGTTCGGCCTGTGAAGAAGCTGAGCGGCGGCGAGGCTCTCCAGCCCAAGCTGGCGGAGGCGTTGCTGAAAGACGGAGGCCCGCTGTGGAACGGTTACGGGCCGAGCGAGACCTCCATCTATTCGACGATTCATCGCGTCGAAGCACGCGACACCGAAGAAACCTCCGTCCCCATTGGCCGACCGGTGGCTAACACGCAGGTTTTTATCCTCGACGATCAACTCCAACCAGTACCGGCGGGAGTGCCGGGTGAAATGTACATCGGCGGCGACGGAGTGGCGCGCGGCTATGCCAATCGCCCCGAACTGACTGCCGAGCGTTTCATCCCCGATTCGTTGACGGGCCGGACGGGCGCGCGTCTGTACCGGACGGGCGATCTGGCGCGTTACCTGCCGGACGGGCGCATTGAGTTTCGCGGGCGTGCCGATCATCAAGTCAAGCTTCGTGGCTATCGCATTGAATTGGGCGAGATTGAGGCGGTGCTGGCGAACCATCCGGGCGTCGCGGCTTGCGCCGTCGTCGTGCGAGAGTCTCATTCCGGCGAGGCGCATCTCATCGCCTATCTCGTAGCCGGCGAAGACGAACCGGCGAAAAGCGAGTTGCGCAGCTTCATGGGTCAAAAACTGCCGGAGTACATGATTCCCGCAGCCTTCGTGACGCTCGACAAACTCCCCCTCACGACCAGCGGAAAAATAGACCGCAAGGCGCTTCCAGCCCTCGACGGCAACGTGGTCGAGGATGAGTACGTTGCGCCGCGCAATCCGCTCGAAGAAAAGCTGGCCGGGGTCTGGGCCGAAGTACTGAAAGTGGCGCGCGTCGGCGTCAACGACAACTTTTTCGGACTGGGCGGGCACTCTCTTCTGGCGACGCAGGCGATTTCGAGAGTCCGCGAAGTCTTCAAGGTTGAGTTACCCCTGCGCAGCCTCTTCGAGAACCCGACCGTCGCCGGGCTGAGCGCAGCCATTGCACGACAGCAGGATGGCGGGCAGGAGACATCGAGCACGGTGATTCGCAAAGTCTCGCAAGAGGACGACGATCTGGACGAGTTGCTGGCCGAACTCGATCAACTCTCCGATGAAGAAGCGCAACTGCTGCTCGTAGATGAAACCCCGTTGGTCGCAAGAAGGCTTGGTATCGAACATGAGTGATTTATCAGGACGCATCGAATCTCTCTCTCCGGAGAAGCGCGCGCTGCTTGAACTGCGCATGAAGAAGAAGGCGGGACGCACCAAGTCGTTCGACCTCTCCTTCGCGCAGCAGCGTCTGTGGTTCCTCGACCAGATCGAACCCGGCAACGCTTTTTACAACGTGCCGGGCGCGGTGCGCCTGCGCGGCAACCTGAACGTCCGTGCGCTGGAACGAACGCTCGCCGAAATCGTCAGAAGACACGACGCGCTGCGCACGACTTTCGAGTTCGTCGAAGGGCGACCGGTGCAGATCGTCGCGCCCGCGCAGGAGTTGAAACTCCCGCTCGTCAATTTATCCGCGCTCCCCGAAGCCGAGCGCGAGACGGAAGCCCTGCGAATGGCGCAGGAAGAAGCACGCCGCACGTTCGATCTGTCGAAGGGGCCGTTGCTGCGCCTGACACTACTGCGACTGGCCGACGACGAGCACATGCTCCTGCTGATGACGCACCACATCGTCAGCGACGGTTGGTCGATTGGTGTGCTCGTGCGCGAGTTGTCGGCGCTCTATGAAGCCTTCAGCAACGACCGTCCGTCTCCGCTGCCGGAGTTGCCGATTCAGTACGCCGACTATGCCGTCTGGCAGCGTGAGCATCTGTCCGGCGAAGCAGTCGAAGAGCAACTCGCCTACTGGCGAAAGCAGTTGGATGAACTACCCGCGCTCGAACTCCCGACCGATCATCCGCAGCCGCTCGCGCACAGTTACGACGGCACGCAGCAGACTCTCGTCCTGCCAAAAAAACTCGGCGAAGACCTCAAGGCGCTGAGCAGGCGCGAGGGGACGACGTTGTTTATGACGTTGCTGGCGGCATGGCAGATTTTGCTTGCGCGCTACAGCGGCAGCGAGGACATCGTCGTCGGAACGCCCATCGCCGGTCGCACGCGCGGCGAGTTGGAGGGACTCGTCGGGTTCTTCGTCAATGCGCTGGTGATGAGGACGGACTTGTCGGGCGACCCGACCTTCAGGGAACTGCTCGGTCGTGTCCGCGAAGTCGCCCTCGGCGCATACGCGCATCAGGACTTGCCCTTCGAGAAGCTTGTTGAGGAGTTTCAGCCCGACCGCGATGTCAACCACAACCCGCTCTTTCAGGTCGTGTTCGTCTTGCAGAACGCACCGCGCGAGGCTCTGGAATTAGCCGGTTTAACTTTGGAGTCGGTGAAGGTTGAATCCGGCAAGACGCGCTTTGATCTGACGATGGGGGTCGCCGACAGGGGGCAGGGGCTGAGCCTCAGTCTCGAATACAAGACAGCGCTTTACACAGAGGCGACCATCAGCCGAATGCTCGGCCACTTCAAGACTCTCCTCGAAGGAATCGTCGCCGCGCCCGACGAGCGAATCTCGGAATTGCCGCTCATGGCCGGAGACGAGCTTCGGCAACTCTTGGTCAAGAGAGCGGAAACCAAACCGGATTACCGGCAGAACATCTGCATCCATCAACTCTTCGAGCAGCAAGTGGCGCGCACCCCCGGTGCCGTCGCCGTCGTCTTCGAGCAGCAATCCCTGACTTACGACCGGCTCAATCGTCTCGCCAACCGTCTCGCACGGCATCTGCGAATGAGAGGCGTCGGGCCGGAATCGCTCGTCGGGGTGATGTGCGACCGCTCGCTTGAGATGGTCGTCTCTCTGCTGGCGATACTCAAGGCGGGCGGCGCATACGTCCCGCTCGACCCCTCGCATCCGCGCGAGCGCATCGAGATGATGTTGGAGGACGCGGGCGTGCGGGTCGCACTGGCGCAGGGGCGCTACTCAGAAGTGCTGAGAGGTGCGGGCGTAGATGTCTTGGAGTTGGACGACTGGGCGGGGAGCGATGAAGAGACCGAAGCGGCAGTGGCCGAGGAAGAGAACTTCGAGAGCGGCGCAGTGACGGATAATCTCGCCTACGTTATCTACACGTCAGGCTCGACCGGCAAGCCTAAGGGCGCGAACATCACGCACGCCAACATCACACGGCTCTTTGAAGCAACGCGAGAGTGGTTCAACTTCAAAGCCGACGATGTGTGGACGCTCTTCCATTCTTACGCCTTCGATTTCTCGGTGTGGGAACTGTGGGGGGCGCTCATCTATGGCGGGCGACTCGTCGTCGTTCCTTACTGGGTAAGCCGCTCGGCAGAGTCCTTCTACGAACTGCTGTGCCGTGAGCGCGTCACCGTGCTCAATCAGACGCCGTCGGCCTTCCGGCAGTTGATGCACGCGGAAGATGTTTTGGGGCGCTCACCCGAACTGGCCTTACGTTACGTCATCTTCGGGGGCGAGGCGCTCGAACTTCAATCGTTGCGGCCGTGGTTTGAAAAGCACGGCGACGCGAAGCCCCGACTCGTCAACATGTACGGCATTACGGAGACCACCGTCCATGTCACCTATCGTCCCCTCGCCCTTGCCGACTTGGACGAGGCCGCGGGCAGTCTGATCGGAGTGCCGATTCCAGACCTTCAGGTTTACATTCTCGACCAACATCTTCAGCCTGTGCCGCTTGGCGTCCCCGGCGAGATGTACGTCGGCGGCGACGGGCTGGCGCGCGGCTACCTGCATCGCCCGGAGTTGACCGCCACGCGCTTCGTGCCCGACCTCTTCGGCCAACTGCCGGGCGCAAGGCTGTATCGCACGGGCGACCGCGCGCGTCTGCTGGCCTGCGGCGACATCGAGTTTCTGGGGCGCGTTGACCAACAGGTCAAGATTCGCGGCTTCCGTATCGAGTTGGGCGAAATCGAGTCGGGCATCAACAGTTGCCCCGGTGTCCGCGAAAGCATCGTCATCGCGCGCGAAGACAAACCCGACGAGAAACGTCTAGTGGCCTACGTCGTGCCGGACACGCAGCAAACGGGGGACGAAGAGCAGACAGCCGAAGTCGGGTCGGAGCAGATTGCACAGTGGCAGATGCTCTACGACGACACCTACAGCCAGCAAGCCCCGGAGCCTGATTCGACCTTCAACATCATCGGTTGGAACAGCAGCTACACGGGCGAGCCTATCGCGGCTGACGAGATGCGCGAATGGCTCGACAGCACGGTCGAGCGCATTCTCTCTTTGCGCCCGAAACGCGTGCTTGAGATTGGCTGCGGGACGGGCCTGCTGCTCCTCACAATCGCACCTCATTGCGAACACTATCTCGGCTCCGACTTTTCGCAGACCGCGCTCGACTACGTGCAGCGGCAACTGCTCACACCCGGCATGTCTCACGTGGCGTTGCGAAGGGCGCTCGCCGACGACTTCAGCCACGTCGAGCCGGGGACGTTCGACACCGTCATCATCAATTCGGTCATTCAATACTTCCCGACGGTGGATTATCTGGCGCAGGTTGTGGAAGGCGCGGCGCGCGCTCTTCGTCCGGGCGGCCACATCTTCATCGGCGACGTGCGCAGCTTCCCCCTGCTCGAAGCCTTCCATGCCGCCGTGCAGACGTATCAAGCAGACGACACGCTGCCCGCCGCAAAACTCCAACAGCGCATCAAGAAGCGCCTCTTTGAAGAAGAGGAGCTGGTCGTTGACCCTGCCTTCTTCTTTGCCCTCACACAACGTCTGCCGGACATCAGCGGCGTAGAGG
>JBAVPI010000453.1:0-4798 GCA_049692915.1 Pyrinomonadaceae bacterium | reverse complement strand
CAACTCCGGCCCGTCCCCCTCTTCGCCGCGCATCATTCATCCATTATAATCGCCGACGATGGACACGCTCGCCGACGCCGGCCAAATTGAGAACACGCACGCCCTACCGGAATCGCAGGCTTATGCTGCGACGAAGGGCACACGCATGGACGGTGTCGCACGAATGCTCGCGTCTCATCCTTTCACGCCGCACAGATTATTTCGCAACGGGCACGCGCAGACTTTGGTCGCGCATAAATGGCCGCGCCGTCGTCGTCTCGGCGAAGATGCGCGCACGAGCGAGCCGCGTCTCTTCGAGGTCGAATCAAACGTTCGCCTGCTCGCACAGTGTCGCTGGCATGAAGCGCGACATGAGCGCCCGACACTCGTGCTCGTCCACGGACTCGAAGGCTCGACCTTTTCGCCCTACATGCTCGGCACGGCGCAGAAGGCGTTTCGCGCAGGGTTGAACGTCGTCGCCCTTAACATGCGCAACTGCGGCGGCACGGAACATCTCGCACACACGCTCTATCACAGCGGCATGAGCGGCGACATGCACGCCGTCGTCCGCGAACTTATCGAGCGCGACGGGCTGACGCGTCTTTGCGTGACGGGCTTTTCGATGGGCGGCAACATCGTCCTCAAGTTCGCCGGTGAGTTGGGCGCGGACGCGCCGCCGCAACTGCTCGGCGTGTGCGCCGTCTCGCCCTCACTCGATTTGAGCGCGTGCGCCGACGCCATCGAGCGGCGCACGAACCGTCTCTATCAACGCGCCTTCGTCCGCAGTCTCCGGCGGCGCATCCTCGGCAAGCAGAAGATGTACCCGCACATCTACGACACGAGCCGCCTTCACACCGTTCGCACCGTGCGCGATTTCGACAATCTTTACACCGCCGTGCACGGGGGGTTCAAGGACGCGGAAGACTACTACGAGCGCGTCAGCGCCCTGCGCTTCATCTCTCGCATCAGCGTGCCGACCCTTGTCATCCACGCGCAGGACGACCCGATCATTCCCTTCGCTTCGTTCAGCGACGCGGCCATCACGGGCAATCCGCAGGTCGTCATGCTCGCGCCGCGTCACGGCGGCCACGTCGGATTCGTCGCGGACAATTCGGGCGTCGGCGAAGACCGTTTCTGGGCAGAGAATCGCATCGTCGAGTTCTTCAATCTCGTCGCCGACCTTCAAGATGACGGGCAGGCCGTAGATGAGGACGTGCGCGCGAGATGACGGGCGGGTGCATACAGGCCGCGGCCATCGCCGTGAAGCGTCGGGCACATGACATCGCAGGCCCGGCGTCGTGCGCTTGCACATCGGGCGGGGCCGAACATAAGCTTTACTTGAGATTCGACAGAGTTCAATCAGGGTTTGACCGAATGGCGCGCGTGTACTCCGGCCCGCGCGTCCCTCTTCAAAGAAAATGATCATTGCGCTGAAAATCGTCGCGGTCTTTCTGCTGGTCATCGCCAACGGGTTCTTCGTCACCTCCGAGTTCTCGATGGTGAGTTCCAACCGGATGCGCATCGCCACGCTCGCGGAGGGCGGCGACCTGCGCGCGCGGCGTCTGCTCGCGCTCAAGGACGACCTCAGTTCCTACATCTCTGCGACCCAACTCGGCGTGACGCTCTCGTCGCTCGCGCTCGGCTGGATCGGAGAGTCAACGCTCGCCGAACTGCTCATCGGCCCGTTTGAAGTCATCTTCCCGGACGAGTTTCTTTTTGTGACGGGCTTGCGCCACCTCGTCGCCTCAGTCATCGCTTTCATCGTCATCACATTCCTGCACATCGTGCTCGGCGAGCAGGCCCCGAAGATGCTCGGCATCGAGCGTTCGGATAGGGTCGCGATGTTCACGGCCCTGCCGATGATCATGTTCTCGCGCTTCTTTTACTGGCCGATTCGACTTCTCAACTGGGCGGGCACGCGGGTCATTCGTCTGGTCGGGCTTCACGGCACAGCCGAACACGCGTCGGCTTACACGGAAGAAGAGTTGCGGCAACTCGTCGAACTTTCGCGCAGGGGCGGGCATATCGAGGCGGGCGAACAGGAGTTGATAAACCGCGTCTTCGACTTTAACGACGCCGATGTCGGCGAGGCGATGGTGCCGCGCACGGCGGTGACGGCGTTGCCCGTGACGGCCACGCTCGAAGAGGCGGAGCACATCTTCTGCGAAGGCGGCTATTCGCGCCTGCCCGTCTATCGAGAAGGACTCGACGACGTGATCGGCGTGCTGTTCATGAAAGATTTGATGCCGTGTCTGCGACGGCTCGACCCCACGGAATTCAACATGGAGGCTCTACTGCATCCGCCGCTCTTCGTGCCGTCGTCGGCGCGGCTCGGCCCCGTTCTCCAGCAGATGCAGGGGACGCGCACGCACCTCGCCTGCGTCGTGGACGAACACGGCGGACTCGAAGGCATCGTCACGCTCGAAGATTTGCTCGAAGAGATTGTCGGCGAAATCAACGACGAATTTGACGAAGAGGCGCGCTCGCAAATAGTCGAAGAGCCGAACGGCACTTACCTGCTCGACGGCATGCTGGCGGTGCGCGACGCGAATCGCCACTTCAGACTGAAACTCGCGGAGGAAGCGGGCTATACGACGATGGCCGGATTCCTGCTTGCCAAAGCCGGACGGCTCTTGCGCCCCGGCGAGATCATCGAACACGAGGCGGCGAAGTTCGTCGTCGAACAGGTTGACCGCCGCCGTATCCGTCGCATCCGCTTCACGCCCGCGCCGGACGAGAGCGCCTCCGCACCCGACAAGAATGAAGCCGTGGCGTAATCCGTCGCGCCGTATGCGAGCGAAAGGAATTGAGCGGAATGGAAGACGCGGGGACGCGGGAACTGTTGATCGTTTTGGCGGTGATGGTCGTGCTGCTGCTCTTCGCCATCGGTGCCGTGGTGATCTTCATCCGCACGTGGCGCAAGGAACGTCGGAAATAGAGTGTGATTCCAGGGGAGGGACTACGCGCATGAAATGCGTCGCGTGCGGGAGTGAGGCGCTGGTCGAAGGCTCAGTCGTGGACGCGGGAAGCGGCGGCGCTGTCGTCTTTAGCCCGAAGGACGTGCCTCGCTTCAAAAGTATGCTGGGTATCGGCATGCGCGCCGTCCGCGCCTACGGCTGCGTTCACTGCCAGCATCTGCAACTCGCCGTTGACTTCAACGAGAAAGACCTCGAACGCTATCTGGAATTTGAGGGGCAACAGCCCGACCTGCTGGAAAGAATAAATTCCGAACACGAGGACGCGCGCAAGTAGGCCACACATCGTCGTTGCAACCCGCCTTCACACGCCGAATTATTTCGCTATTTTTTTCAGGATGCGCCCGACCTGATTGCGCGCGATGAGCGGGAGGCGCTCGTCCGTCGAGAGGTCGCGCAGGAGCGGGACGAGTTGCTCCGCGTCGGACAGAGCTTTGCGCGTGATGAGGATGTCGAGACGATTAAGAAGCTTCGGCGTGTCGAGCGGCTGCGACTCGCGCGCCACCCCGATCTCAAAAACGAAGATGGCCTGATCCGAAGCGCGACGGTATTCGTCCGCGAGCAGGAAGGCGGCGCGGTTGCCGCTGTATTTAAACTCGGTCGAGTGCTCGACGCCTCCCCTGCGCACGACGAGCCGCGTCGTTCCGACATCGGCCAGTCGCTTCGTCCACGTCTCGAAATTCGTCTCGCCTTCGAGGAAGTTGAGCGTCGTCCAGAGCGCGTTGACGCGTGCGAGCGCCGTCGCGGAAAACTCGAAAGGCTCGGTGATCGCTTCAGTGTCTCCCTTGCGCTCGAACGTAATCGAGCCGCGCCCCGCCGCGTCGTGGCTGATCTGGATGTGGCTAACGACGAAATCCGGCTGCCTGAACTCGTAAGAATAACCGGGGGCATTCTTCTCGTCCGCGACCGCCGGTGCGCTCGACGGCGCAGCCGCAGGCGACTGCCGCGCGCCCTTGTCTTCCGGCCTGACGGAAACTTTATTTTGCGCCGCTGCGCAAAGAGCCGCGCCCAAACAGAGGAGCGCGGCCGCCATCCACGTGATGATTTTTCGACGCTTGATAAACTTCACTCGAACCTGACCGACACGAGTTTGGAGATGCCCGCATCCTCCATCGTCACACCGTAGAGAGCGCGGCCCACCTCCATCGTTCGCTTGTTGTGCGTGATGACGAGGAACTGCGTCTCGGCGCTCATCTCCGTAATCTTCGCCGTGAAGCGACTGATGTTGGCCTCGTCGAGCGGCGCGTCCACTTCGTCGAGAAGGCAGAAGGGCGACGGGCGATAGCGGAAGATGGCGAGCACGAGCGCGAGCGCCGCCATCGCCTTCTCGCCGCCTGAAAGCAGCAGCACGCTCTGGAGTCGCTTGCCCGGCGGCTGCGCCACGATGTCAATGCCCGACTCCAACACGTCGTCGCCGTCAATCAAACTCATCTCGCCGCGCCCGCCGCCGAAGAGTTCGAGGAAGAATTGACTGAAGTTACGATTGATCTCGTGAAACGCGTGACGGAAGCGTTCGCGCGAGCGGCTCTTGATTTCGCGCAGCGCCTCTTCCGTCGAAGAGATTCCGTCGAGGATGTCCTGCCGCTGCGTGGAAAGGAAGCCGAAACGTTCCTCCGACTCCGCCAACTCTTCGAGCGCCATCATGTTGACCGCGCCGATGCTTTCGATGCGCACGCGCAACTCTTCGAGACGCGCACGCGACGCTTCGAGGTCGAATCCCTCTTCCGCCGGAGTCTGGCTCGCCACCTCTTCGAGCGACTGGTTCAGTTCGTTCATGCACGACTCGCGCACGAAGCTGAGCCGCGCCGCGGTCTCGGCCTTCAGCACCTCGGTCGCCGCACGCG
>JBAVPI010000452.1:0-1818 GCA_049692915.1 Pyrinomonadaceae bacterium | reverse complement strand
AGGTATGCCAGCGCGACGACGAAGACGTGAAGCATGCGAAGGGACTCCGTTAATCACAGGTGAGCGGGGCACGAAACCATGCGCTGAGACTCGCAGGGTGCACAACATCACGACGGGAACGCGTTCGTCAGGCGTCGCCGGTCGAAATGCGTGTCGCCTCCTTATTTAACCGCCGGTTCAACCAGCGAACGTAAATCAGATAAGTGACGATGCCTGCGTTAAGGATGAGCACGAGCACTCTTAAGATCGTCGCCTGCTTGAACAGCTCGTAAATTTCCAGCGGCAGGTAGATCGCCCCCGAAGCAATCGCGAACCACTCCGCCCACGCGCGCATCTTCCAGAGGCCGTAAGCCTCTATGAACCGCACGCTCGTATAGAGAAACGCGAGCGCGGCCAGTTGCTTGAGTCGCCCGTCGTCAACTTTCGATGCGGCCTCGACGAAAACGCGCGGGTAATGGCGCGCCGGATTCAAGTGCGAGAGCCTGACGAGGTGCTCCGCCGCGTCCTGCAAATCATGATGCACGAGCGACAGCAACCCCAACCCGGCGATGAGCACGAGCGCCCCCTTTGCGGCCTCGAACAGAGCGATCACGTGCAGTCCGCGCGTCACGCCCGGCTTGGCGGAAACTTTATCCAACCCCACACCTCATCGTCGCCAGTATCAACCGGCCAGCCGCCTTCGACTTCATCAGCGAGCGGGCCATTCACGCTTCAGATTAACCGTCGCCTCAGCAAGTCGAGCGCCGACTGAGAAGCGCGCCAGCGGATGAGTTGACGGTCGCCCGGCAGCATCAGCTTGCGATGCTCCGTGTGCGCGTCGTCCGAGAGGGCGACATAGACGAGGCCGACGGGTTTCTCCGTGCTGCCTCCATCGGGGCCTGCGATGCCCGTTACAGACAGGCCGAAGTCCGTGCCCGCGCGCAGGCGCACGCCCTCGGCCATCGCTTCCGCCACCTGCGCGCTCACCGCTCCGTACTCCGCGATTAAATCCGAGGGGACGCCGAGCAGTCGCACCTTCGCCTCGTTCGAGTACGTGACGAGGCCCTCCATAAAGTAGCTCGACGAGCCGGACACTTCCGTGAGACGCTGCGCGATGAGTCCGCCCGTGCAACTTTCCGCGACGGCGAGCGTGAAGCCGCTGACCGCGAGTCGCAACCCGACGACACCCTCCATCGTCTCGCCGCGAAAGGCGAAGACGGCGTCGCCCAGTCGCTCCTCGATCTGACCGGCCAGCCCGTCCAGAAGCAGTTCCGCCTCCTGCACGGTCTTCGCCTGCGCGGTGAGGTGCACTTCGACATCCGTGTTGGTAAAGAGAATCGTGGTCTGCGGATTTTTGTACTGCGTATAGACGGGCGCGATGCGTTCGTCTATGGCCGACTCGCCCATGCCCGTAACTCTCAGCACGCGACGCGCGACGCGCATGTCGCCTGCCTTCGCGCCGAGCTTCGGCAGCACCAGATTCTCGAACATCGGGCGCATCTCTCGCGGCGGGCCGGGCAACAGCACGCAGACGCGCCCCTCGTGTTCGAGATACATTCCCGGCGCGCTGCCGTTCGGATTTTCGAGCACCTCCGCGCCCTCGATGATCATCGCCTGCCGCGCGTTGATCTCCGGCATCTTACGACCCCACTGAAGAAATCTGGCGCGAATGTCTTCGAGCACCTCTTCGTTCAGCGAGAGGCGGCGACCGAGCGCGCGGGCCGCGATCTTGCGCGTGATGTCGTCTTCCGTGGGGCCGAGTCCGCCCGTCAGGACGACGACGCCGGAACGCTTGAGGGCGTCGCGGATGGTCTCTTCGAGACGCGCATCGTCGTCGCC
>JBAVPI010000451.1:0-9652 GCA_049692915.1 Pyrinomonadaceae bacterium | reverse complement strand
CCAAAGTCCAGAACGCGCTTGCCGCGATGGGGCCGGACGCGGGCGCGAAGATCGTCCAGCGCGACGCCGTCGGGCCGGTGGCCGGACAGGCTCTGCGTAATCAGGCCGTCTCCGTGACGCTGCTCGCGCTCGTCGGCATACTCATGTACATCGCCTTCCGCTTCGAGTGGACATACGGCGCGGCGGCCGTCATCGCCGTCTTTCACGATATCTTGGTGACGCTCGGCTTCTTCTCAATCTTCCAGTGGGAAATCAGCCTGACGGTAATCGCGGCGCTCCTGACGCTCGTCGGCTTCTCCGTCAACGACACCATCGTCGTCTTCGACCGCATCCGCGAAAATTTGCGTCTGCACCGCCGCGACTCGCTCTACAAAGTGACGAACGACTCGATCAACCAGACGCTCTCGCGCACGATCATCACCTCCGGACTCGTCTTTCTTTCCGTGTTGTCGCTCGTGCTGTTCGGCGGCGAGGTGTTGCGCGGCTTCTCGCTCGCGCTCCTCATCGGCATCGTCTTCGGAACTTATTCGTCCATCGCCATCGCCAGCCCGATCATGGTCTGGTGGCAAGAGCGTCTGGACATGACGAAGACGCAGGGCACGCCCTATAAAACCGGCGACAAACAAAATCGCACTGTCACCCCGAACGCGCAAAAGGCACGCGCGGGCGCGGCTGCCAGATAGCCGGATTAAGTAGCATGAGTAGAGTTAACAGAAGAGGCGGGCTTTGGATGGCTCGCCTCTTCGCGTCGGGGGCAGTCGAAAAGTTGTTGCGCGAACGCTTAACCGCAGGCCGAATAGTCCGCGTCGCCGCCTCCGCGTCGCGCCTTTGGAAACCGTGCAAAAATCTCTTTTTAATGCTTGACTTCACGAGCAGTTGCGACATAGACTGAGCGCGTTGCTGGCCAATCGAATATGTTGACGAACGCGCCCGTCTCTATACGCAGGGTGTAGGACGGACGTTTAGCGCGAGCGTTTGTATCCGCCGCGGCTGGCATGAAGGAAGTCATTCCCCGTGCAGTCGGCGAACGGATCAAACAGACGTTTTGATAACAGCGCCCACGCGCCGCTGCCCCCAACCTTTTAGGATAATTAGTAAATTACGAGCGGTTCGTGGTTGACAAGGTTTTAGCGGTCACACTGTCTTATATAAGCATTGTGATTACCGGCAACTGACGCCTCTGATCCATCTGGCACCGGAAGAGGGAGGTTAGACGAAATGTTCGACAGTCTAGTCGAGTCTGGTTCGCACAAAGACGATTTTGCGCGCAAAGGCTCGTTTTTTCTCGCCACCGTAATCGTGTACGCCATTCTGTTCGTGGCGATCATCATCGGCGGCATCTACTGGGCCAACGCCTCGATTCCCGACCCTAGTCTGGAATTGTTGACGCTGGTTGCGCCCGTGCCGATGCAGCAGGAAGCGCCCAAACAGGAGAAGCAAGACCCGAAACCCGCCTCATCCAAAGAGCCGCAAGTCTCTACGAGGCAGGAAATCTCCGTCGTCGCGCCCGTCGTGACAAGTCGCGAGGTGGCGAAGGAGACGACCAAGGAAGTCGCCGCCCGCGTGAGTTCGAGCATCGCCATCGGCAAGAGCGACTTTGACGCGCCTCCGTCGAGTTCCGGCCCCGTAGGCCCTTCGACGGGCATCGGCGGCGGCACGGGCACGGCCACAGGGCCTGTAGCCAGAGTCGAGAACGACGAACCGCCACCGCCGCCTCCGGCTCCGAAACCCGATCCGCCGAAACCGAAGACCGTCGTCTCCGGCGGCGTCCTGAACGGCAAAGCGATCAGCAAGCCGCAGCCGCCCTATCCGCCGATTGCGAAAGCGGCGCGCGCGCAGGGGACTGTGACCGTGCAGATTCTGGTGGACGAGTCGGGCCGCGTCATCTCGGCGAGCGCGACAGGCGGACACCCTCTGTTGCAGCAGGCTGCTGTGTCGGCGGCGCGGCAGGCGCGTTTCTCGCCGACCATGCTGTCGGGGCAGCCGGTGAAAGTCTCCGGCGTCATCACATATAACTTCGTGCTTCAGTAAATTGGGCGCAGGGCGCGGCTTTGAGGAGGAGGCGTCTGCCGAACGACGGCAGCAGCAAACCCTTCTGAGTCGCCCGCGTCCCGTTCTGGCAGGCGCTCTCAAATTTTCGAGTCTTAGAAACCTTTGGAGGTTCTTACCGTGACGATTCTAATGAGCATCCTCGGAAGCAAGGCTTTGAGCTTCTTCGTATTCCTGTTTCAGGAAGCGGCCACGCCCGATGCCGAATTAAATAAGGCGTTCACTATCACCGAGATGGTGAAAAACCTTGGATGGGTGGCGCTGACCGTCATCATCATCTTGCTGATCATGTCCATGTACTCGATTGCGATCATGGTCGAGCGTTTCCTGACCTATACGGCGGCCAAGAAGCAGTCGCGCGAGTTCGCCCCGCGCGTCGCGCAGGCCCTGAAGAACGACCGCATCGAAGAGGCCATCAACATCAGCGACAAGCACAAGAAGTCGCACCTCGCGATGGTCGTTAACGCCGGTCTTCAAGAGTTTCGCGCGCATGATGCGTCGTCCGACATTTCCGGCGACGAGATTGATGCCTCGAAGCGTGCGCTGCAACGCGCCATCGCCATCAAGTCGGCGGAGTTCAAGCGCGGCCTGTCGGGACTCGCGACCATCGGCTCGACGGCTCCGTTCGTCGGACTCTTCGGCACGGTGTTCGGCATCATCAACGCGTTCACGGGCATGAAATCGGCGGAGTCCGCCGGTATCGGCGCGGTCGCCGGCGGTATCGCCGAGGCGCTGTTGACGACGGCGCTCGGTCTCGCCGTGGCCGTGCCCGCCGTGTGGCTCTTTAACTACTTCACGGGCAAGGTTGACGGCTTCATCGTCGAGATGGACAACTCGGCTTCGGAGTTGATTGACTACTTCCTGAAGAATCGCACGCGCCAGCTCAAGTCGTAGCAGTAGTCGCGCGTCGGATTGCCATGCGCGCGCCGTGCGGGAAGTCGTCACGTCCCGGCATCTGATGTCGTAGGATGGACAGTCCGTCCGGCGCGCCGCCAGTCCTGTGCGCGAGAGGGATGAGGAGATAAAATATATGGGAATGTCATCGGGCGGTGGAAACGGATTGACATCCGACATCAACGTCACGCCGATGGTGGACATCATGCTGGTGCTGCTGATCATCTTTATGGTCATCACGCCGTTCTTGCAGCAAGGCGTGACCGTAGCCCTGCCGCAGAACATGAAGAACCCTGAAGAAGACAAAGCGATCATCAAGGACACTTCGGTGGTGGTCGCGATTACGGCGGACGGCAAGCTCTTCCTCGGCAAAAAGCCGATTGATAAGACCGATCTCAAGACCGAGATTGACAAGAAGATGGAGAACAAGAAGCCTGAAGAGCGGATTGTTTACATCAGGAGCGATGTCGGTGCTAACTACGGCTCGGTCGTGGATACGATTAACACGATTCGCGAGTCCGGCATTGACCAGATAGGTCTCGTGGCCGACAAGAAGAAGGGCGGAGCCGAAGCCGCACCGGGCGCTGCTCCCGCGCCTGCGTCTTAAGCGACCGACATCGGATAGACCCTTAAGCCCGCCGTCTCCGCGGGCACGCAAGTTTCGTCATCATACGGAGGTAGTTCACAGTATGGGAATGAGTTCATCAGGTGGCGGGGGCGGGGCCGCACCGAACATCAACGTTACCCCGCTGATAGATATTCTGCTCGTGCTCTTGATCATCTTCATGGTCATCACGCCCTTGAAGCCGACGCGTTTCAAGACGCTCGTGCCGGAGAAGAGCGAAGAGATGAGCGCCGCGGCCAAGCAAAGCCCGCGCACGTTGATCGTCGCCATTGACAAAGACCTCAAGGTGACTTTGACGCGCGGCCAGAACCAGATTGCCGAAGCTTCCGTCAACGACACGAGCGCGGTCGCGACGACGCTGGCGCAGGAGTTTAAGTCTCGCAGGGAGCAGGGCATCTGGAAAGAGGGCATGGAAAGCGCCCTCGATAAACCGCCCGACGAGCGCATCGAAAGGACAGTCTTTCTCAAAGCGCCGCAGAGTTTCAAGTACGGCGATGTGGTCAAAGTCATTGACGCCGTCAAGGGCGCGGGCGCGAGTCCGGTCGGACTCCAGACCGAGGCTTTGGAGCCGTAATGACGATTCGGCATGAGCATTCCGCCATCAATTTTCCCGTCGAAAGTTGATGGCGGACTGTTTTAATGAAACCGCTTTAATCAATTTCACGGGCACATTCCCCGGAGCAAATCAATCAATGAAACTCTCTCGAATCGGTATCTTCATGCTGCTCCTAGTCGCGGTTTCGGCGACCGCCGGCTGCGGGATCGTGAACAGAATTCGCGCCAAAAACGCTCTCAACGAAGGCGCGCGCGCGTACAAGGACGGGCGGTTCGACGAGGCGCAGCAGAAGTTCGAGTATGCTTATTCGCTCGACCCTTCACAGAAAAACGCGCCCCTCTTTATCGCGCGCGCCGTTCAGCAGCAGTACAAGCCCGGCGTGGACGCGCCTGAGAACCTCGCCAGAGGGCAGGCCGCCATTGACGCCTACCAGAAAGTTTTGACCGAAGACCCGAACAACGACGACGCGTACAAAGCCATCGTCTTTCTCTACGGTCAGATGAAGAATGACGACAAGGTGCGCGAGATGTTGATGCAGCGCGCCAACCTCGACTCGGCAAAGCCGGAGAAGCGTTCGGAGGCGTTGACGATTCTGTCCAGCAAACAGTGGAACTGCTCATACGAAGTGACGGAGCAGAAAGAGAATAAGGAGATCGTCAACAAGGGTGCGGGCGGCGCGCCCGTCATACACTATAAGAAACCGGCGAATCAGGCCGACTACGACAAGGCGCGAGGCTGCGTCGTCGAAGGGCTAAAGCTGGCGGAGCAAGCCATCAGCCTCGACAAGACCAACGCGAACGCATGGTCGTACAAAACCAACCTGTTGCGCGAGATGTCGAAGCTTTCCGAGATGGACGGCAACGCAGCGCAGAAGGCCGATTACGATAAGCAGTACGATCAGGCGCTCGAAATTCAGAAGAAGCTCAGCGAAGAGGCGGCGAAGAAGAAAGAGGCTGAGGCCGCCAGTTCTCCGACTCCCCCGGCCAGTTAAGTTCCCTCCGCGACAATCCGCGACCGCGCGTCCTCCGCTTTGTGTACAGGTGATGCCCGACCTTCTCGTTGGGCATCACCTGTTCTTATAATGAGAGACTGAGTGTCGGGATTAGCTGTCAATAAAAAAACGCCTCACCGATTTCCGACATCTAATCATTGAAGTACGTTTATTATGATTCGCATCGAAGAGATAGTCGAAAAGGTTGCGCGCAATCATCCGCAGGCCGATCTGGACATGCTGCGGCGCGCATACTTTTTCTCGGCGCGTGAGCACAAGGGGCAGACGCGCGCTTCGGGCGAGCCGTACCTCGTGCACCCGCTTGAGGTCGCGAACATTCTAGCCGACATGCGGCTCGACGAAGTGTCCGTGGCGACGGGCCTCCTGCACGATGTGGTTGAAGACACGCTGGTCGAGCCGGAGGTGATTCGTGAATTATTCGGCGTTGAAATTGCTCATCTCGTGGATGGTTTGACGAAGATCGCGCAGATCAGCAATCAGTCGCGCGAAGAGCAGCAGGCGGAAAACGTTCGCAAGATGCTCCTCGCCATGGTGGACGATGTGCGCGTCGTACTTGTGAAGCTCGCCGACCGTCTGCACAACATGCGGACGCTTCAATTCCTCAAGCCGGAGAAACGCCGCCGCATCGCGCAGGAGACGCTGGACATCTTCGCACCCATCGCGCACCGCCTCGGTATGGGCCGCATGCGCAGCGAACTCGAAGACCTCGCCTTCCAGCATCTGCACCCGGAAGAGTACAGGGAACTGGCCGAGCAACTGGAAAAACGACGGCCCGAACATGAAGCCTTCCTACAGGAAATAACGGCACACATTCAAGAGAAGATGGCCGAGTCGGAAGTGCCTGTCATCCGTGTCGAGGGCCGCGTCAAGCGACTCTATTCGATCTGGAAAAAGCTGAAGCGCCAGAAGATCGGACTCGATCAGGTTTACGACCTGATCGCCGCGCGCATCATCACGACGAGCGAAGTGCGCTACTGCTACGCGGCGCTGGGCGTCGTCCACAACACATGGCAGCCCGTGCCCGGTCGCTTCAAAGACTGGGTCGCGATGCCACGCGACAATCTGTACCAGTCCCTGCACACGTCCGTCATCGGCACGAAGGGGCAGCCCTTCGAGGTACAGATTCGCACGGAGGAGATGCACCGCATCGCCGAAGAGGGCGTCGCCGCGCACTGGAAATACAAAGAAGGTCGTCGTGGAGCGCGCGACGACGACGAGGCTTTCCAGTGGTTGCGCTCGCTGGTCGAGTGGTCGCAGGAGGTCAAGGATTCGCGCGACTTCCTCGAATCCCTCAAGCTCGATCTGTATCCGAAGGACGTTTACGCCTTCACGCCGATGGGCAAAGTGATTCAACTGCCGCGCGGCGCGACGCCGGTGGACTTTGCCTACATGATTCACACGCAGGTTGGCAACAAGTGCACGGGAGCGCGCATCAACAGCCGCATCGTGCCTTTGCGCACGGCCATCCAGAACGGCGACGTGGTCGAGATTATGACCTCGCCCAACGCGCATCCTTCGCGCGACTGGCTGAACTTCGTCGTCACCTCACGCGCTCGCAACCGCGTCCGTCACTGGGTCGCCGAGCAGCAGCGCGCCGAATCCATCGAGATCGGGCGAAAGCTTTTCGAGAAAGACGCCACGCGTTTTCAGCTTTCGGCGAAGAAACTTCTCGCCGACTCGGACGGCGAAATGAAGCGCATCGCCAACGACTACGGCTACGGGCGCGTTGACGACCTGCTCGCCGCCATCGGCTACGGCAAGACCGCTCCGCGCAACGTGATCGCCAAGTATCTCGGCCCCGACAAGTTCGCGGAACTCGACCAGAGGAAAGAATCTCGCCTGCGCAGCAGCGTGAACGCGGGCGTGCAGGCCGTTAAAAAATTCATACGGCTCGGCGAAGACTCAATCGTCGTGCGTGGTGTGGACGACCTGCTTGTGACACGCGCGCATTGTTGTAACCCTGTGCGCGGCGAAGAGATTGCCGGATACATCACGCGCGGAAAAGGCGTCGCCGTGCATGCGAGCCGCTGCAAAAATGTTCAGCAATTAATGATCAATCCTGAACGTATCATCGAGGTCGAGTGGGCCGGAAACTCCGATCAGGCGGCCTACGCCGTTAAGCTGCTCGCCATCACGGAGAATCGCACGGGGATGATTGCCGGGCTGACGGACGCCATCTCCGACATGAAGACCGGCATTCGTGACATGCGCGCGACGGTCGCTCCCGATAATCGAGGGAGGATTGAAGTGACCGTTGAAGTTTTCGATGTCAAACACCTCGACAAGGTGATGAGCAACATCCGCAGAGTGCCGGGCGTGCTTGATGTCGAGCGACTACAGGGCGCAGCTTAAAATTCATCGCGCGCAAGGCATGGACAAATCATTAAGCGTCACGGACACCCGCCAAAGCATCCAATCTCGCCATTTCGGACATCAATATCAAACACCACACGGTTTTTGACGGACGGTTGATTGCTGACCGCCGACCGCTTCTGTTAGAATGCGCAGTTTGTTCTGAGAGATAAATAAAAGGCTGTTAAGACCGTGAAGCAGATCATCATAACGAAAGAAGCGCCGCAGGCTATCGGGCCATATTCGCAGGCGGTCGTGGCCGCCGGATTGGTCTTCGCTTCAGGGCAGATTCCGCTCGACCCCGCAACCGGCGAGTTCGTGCCCGGTGGCATCGCCGAGCAGACCGAACAGGTCTTAACTAATCTCTCAAAAGTGTTGGAAGCGGCGGGGACGAAACTCGAACGCGTCGTTAAAACGACGGTCTTTCTCGCCGACATGGCGGATTTCGCCGCGATGAACGAGGTTTACGGGCGCTTTTTCGCGTTAGAGCCGCCCGCGCGCTCGACGGTGCAGGCGGCGCGTCTGCCGCGTGACGCACGCGTCGAGATAGACGTGATCGCCCTTGCGGGGCTTGAGTAGTTTTGTCGGCGCGTCCGAGTTGGCGGGCAAAGAAAAAGCGGGAGCGCCGAAAGTGTTTCCGAGCGCCCACCGCCAGACTCATTTGACAAAGTTTAAGCTGCTTTAGCGACCTTACCCGCTTTAAGGCAACTGGTGCAAACTTTCATCCGCTCCGCGCCGCCCTTGGGCAGTTGGACTCGAATTGATTGCAGGTTGGGGTTGAAGCGGCGGCGCGTGCGATTATTCGCGTGCGAGACATTGTTACCGAATTGCGGCCCTTTGCCGCAGACTTCGCATCGTTTAGCCATGACGTTGTTTGATACCTCCGGGCAGTTAAAAAAAAGCGCCGCCGACGTTGCCGTACACATACAGTCGAGACGGCGGGTGACGTTTGAAACCAAAATTTATAACAAACGGCTTTACACATCGTCAAGTTCGCCGGGCAAGTGCAGAGACTGCGGCGACACATAGATTGAGCAATATCTTTTAATCGAGTCAGTAAGGAGCAGAGAGACACAGTGCATAGATACGCCAAACAGATCGCAATTTCCGCCTTCGTCCTGACAGTCACCGTGGCGTTGGCCGCCTGCAAAGAGGGGCAGACAGCGCCCGGCGCGACTGGCTCGGATGTGGCCGCCTCCGTCAACGGCACGAACATCATGTTGAGTGAGGTTGACCGCCTCATCAGCCAGCAGACGCAGGGGCAGCAAGCGCAGTTGTCTCCGCTCGAACTGGCCGCGGCGCGCTTGCAGGTTCTCGACGGACTCATTCAGCGTCAAGTTATTTACCAGAAGGCCGTGAAGGAAAAGACCGTCCCGAACGACGAGGAAATCTCGGCCAAAATTAACGAGCAGCATAGCCGCGCCACCAAAGAAGAGTGGGACAAGTTTTTGAAGGATAATAATCTGACCGAGGCGCAGTTGCGTGAAGAGGCCCGGAAAGACCTCTCCATCCAGAGGCTTCAGGAGAAGCTCTACGGTAAGATCAGCATCCGCGATCAGGAGATTGATAATTTTTACAATAAAAACCCGAAACAGTTCGTGAATCCGCGCGGCGTTTTTCTCTCCGACATCGTGGTTGACGCGCGCGACGGCGGCGGCCAGTATCCGGACGACGCCAAGAGCGAGACGGAGGCGAAGGCCAAAATTGACCGCATCTCCACGCTGCTCAAGAGCGGCGGGGCCGACTTTGCGACGGTCGCGCGTGCCAGCAGCGAAGACCAGAGCAACCTGCGCGGCGGCGACATCGGCTTTGCCAACGAAGACGATCTCAAGCAGAACGGCTTCTCGACGGAACTCGTTGATAGGTTCTTCAACAAAATGCCAATCGGGGGAGTCACCGATCCGATCCAATTCCCGGACGGGCGTTGGGTCATCTTCAAACTCACGAACCGTCAATTGGAAAATCAGCCGCTGACGCTCAACAGCCCCGGCGTTCGCGATCAGATTAAAGACGCGCTCATCGGTCAGCGACGGACACTGTTGAATGAAGCGTTGCTGCGCACGGCGACGACCGACGCGCAGATCGTCAACAACCTCGCGTCGGGAATGCTGAATGATCCGAGCATGCTCGGCGGGACGCAGCCGGTCGCGGGCAACCCATCAGC
>JBAVPI010000450.1:0-2013 GCA_049692915.1 Pyrinomonadaceae bacterium | reverse complement strand
GGGCCTGATACTCCGAGACCCAGCAACGGAACACGTTGTAGGCGAGCACGACCTGATTGGCCTCGTTGTAAACCTCGATGGTGATGTCTTTGCGAAAGTTCTTGAGCGACATCGCCGCATCGCCCTGAAAGTTGTTGACGAGACCGGCCCACGATTCAAACGTCGGGTCGTGGGTCACTCCGGCCGTCAGCGTGATCGGGTCGTACTTGGTTTTACCCGGCAGCTTGTGTGTCGTACTCGGATCGCCGCCCTCGCGCCATTCCACCATCTCGGTCGTCTTCTTGAGCGCGCTGCATTTGCTCAGACCCGCGACGTACTGGTTATCAATCTTCACCTTGAACTTGAAGTTGTGGTACGGATCATAACGCAGCGGGTTAGCGGTGAATTTTGCCATTTCCTACGCTCCTTATTGTTTCACCGGGACATAGTTCAAGCCGCCGGTTGATTAACTTTCTGGCTGAATCTGAGGACGACGAATTCCGCGGGTTTGAGCGGCGCAAAACCGACGAGGATGTTGACGACTCCGGCGTCAATGTCGGCCTGCGACGTTGTTTTGCCGTCGCACTGAACGAAGAAGGCTTCGCTCGGCGTTTTGCCCTGAAAAGCTCCGGCGCGGAATTGCAGCATCATGAAAGCGTTGATGTTGAGCCGCAAAGACCCCCACAGCGGTTCGTCGTTCGGCTCGAAGACGGCCCACTGGATTCCGTTGTAGATGCTCTGCTGAAGATAGATCGCCGTCCTTCTCACGGGGATGTAGCGATATTCCGGGTCGGAGCGCGTCGCCAGCGTGCGCGCGCCCCAGATGACGAGGCCCGATGCGGGGAACGAGCGCAGGACGTTGACGCCAATCGGATTGAGAAAATCCTGCTGCACGTCGGTCGTATCGGCGGTTAAACCGACCGCGCCGCCGATGTTGGCCTCCGTCCCCGCGGGCGCTTTCCACACCCCGCGCCGCGCGTCAATGCGCGCATACATGCCTGCGACGAAACCCGAAGGCGGAACCGGCAGCGCGACGGTCGTCAGCCCCGTCGGGTCGGACATCTTCAACCACGGATAATAGACCGCGCCGTAGGAACTCTTGACCGTCAGGCTATTGACGAAGGTCTGCGCTTCGGCGACGGTGTCGTCCGTGATGCTCAGATCGCCGATGAAGAAGGCGTCGCCGCGTTGCGTGCAATAGTTCGTGCCCGTGGCGACGATGTCGAGGTCGCTGATGCCGGGGATTGCCAGAATGCTGAAATCGTGAATCACGTCGAGCGCGACGAGGCCGTTTTTATAGTCCTGCCCGACCGGCGTCACGCCGTCGTCGCCGAGCACGAGGCTCTCCACGTTGCCGCTGACGGTCGCATCGCCGAGATGATATTCGGTCGGGTTCTGCGAATTCGCCGGGCGCAAGACCGCCGAGCCGGAGACCTCTTTGCCCGCGTTGGTCGAGCCGAGTTTGAGCAGCGTCGCGACGTTTTGCGAACTCGCGTTCGAGATGCGCACGGAGGAATTGACGCCCGCCGTCCCGCTCGTCAACAGGAGAGAGGGATTACCGGCATCGTTGCTGCCGTTTTCGTAAGTGACGGTGAAGGCGCTGAACGCCGCGGCGTTGACGTTACGCTTAGCGGTTAAGCCCTGCACGGCAGATTCAATCGCGGCCCGCACCACTCCGGGGTTGGCGAGAGGGCCGGTCAGGGTCACTTCGTGCGGGCCGTCGCCGTTGACGAAAATGACGAATTTGTACGTGCCCGCCGGAAGGCTCAGCGGCGTTGCCGCAGAGTTGGTGACGGCGACCGTCGAGCCGATTCCGACAGTGCCGGAAGTCAGGAGATACGAGCCGCCGGCCAGCGGATCGAAGATGGCGGTGAAGCTGTTGTAAGCGGCTTGATTAGCGGGCGTCGTGGCGACCAGCGCACGCACGGCGGTTTGTATCGCGGCGGCAATCGCGGGGCCGCCGTTGGCCGAGGCCGGCAGCGTGATCTCTTTCGCGCCGTCGGTGTTGATGTTGATGTTGAGTTTGCGCCGGTC
>JBAVPI010000449.1:0-18133 GCA_049692915.1 Pyrinomonadaceae bacterium | reverse complement strand
ATCCTACGCCGGTCTACTTATCTCACGAGAAAAAAGATTTGACCGACGATCTGGAGGAGGGTTATGACACTGTCAGTTCGTGAGGCGAATCCATTTAAAGGCAGCATTCTCGCCGAAAAAATAATTGCCACGAATGAACATTTTAGAATAGTGGAGGACAAGGAGCCTGCTGTTCCGGGCCACCTCCTGCTATTTCCTTTTGAAGAGGTTCCAAGTCTTGCTGAGACTGACACTGAACTTCTCGGCGACTTTCTGGAAGGGCAATTCGCAAATATGTGCTCCAATCGCAACTATTTCTTTGTAGAAAGGGGGCGAGGGCGATTCTGTTCCAGTCTAGGAAATGTCTTTCATGCGCATGCCCATTTAGTGCCTGAAGAGTCTTGTAGACGAATCATCCTTAAGGCGGAGACGGCCCGGACGGTGCCGCATCTTCGGGATGCTTTTCATATGGTTAAGGGTATCGGTGAGTATCTTCTGGCGGGGCGCATTGGTGGTCCCTTTCAGGTGATATATCCATTAAGTAATGCGCCTAAGCGGCTAGCGCGAATGATTCTTACTGGTGATTCTGCATGGTAAAGCTTTAGAGATTAACAACTGTATTTTCACCTCGTGTAGTCTGAGCATCAGAATGAGGCAACGATACAGTCTGCTTACGGACTTTAAGTCTGTACAAGCCAAGACAGAATGATTGAGCGTATTAGGAAACGTTGATTAACGTTGAGCTTTGTGCTCATTAGAGTAGACTTATACCAAGCAACGGTTTCCTTAGAACTTACCCACGGCGTTGCATAGCCATTCTAAAAAAATCTGCCTCGCACGCTAAGGCCACAACTGGGCGTCTGCCCACGAGCCGCACAGCCTGAGGCGGAGGCAGCACCCAGCCTTAGAGACAAACCCCTCTTAACAGATCCTAAAATCAATGGGAGGACGTTATGAGTAATGAAACTATAGCGCCGGCCTATACTGGTTATGCAGTTGTAGATTCCGAGAACAGAGCAAATTTCGGGCTGCATGGGGAATCTTTGTTTTATGACCACATAGAGATTGCCAAAATAAAGTGGGAGGAGAGCGGCGGAGCCAAAATTATCCGGGTTGATATATTCCCTAACGGCAAGGTTAAAAAGACCGACGTAACACCTCAAGCTAGCCAATAGTCGCTAAGGACTAAAGTGGAAACACCCGCAACGGCATCGTTAAGATTTTCAGATTATATCATTCGTAATCGAAGCGTTTTCTGGCTTTATGGTTCAGCATTTTCAGCTTTAATAATTCGATGGTTACTGTAAATTGTTGATAGTAGGTTCGGAAATTCAGCCTTTGTGCTGCACCCTATATGTTTGTCGGTGCTTGTGACTTGAACCTTAAGTTGGGTAGCAACGGCAGATTATGCGCACACCGCAAATTGGCGGGTTTGTGTAGAAGGTGTGATTAGGGAGAGAATTGCAGGGTAGGGGTTTGACTCTCGCCGAGGATGGAAACGGCGGTAACGGGATATGCAAAGCATGTCGGGCTTTGCGAGGTGGGCGACAATCAAAGGGTAGTAAGACAATCAAGGGCGTGGAAGGAAATCTTCCACGCCCTTGATTGTCTTACTGCATGCGGTTTTTAATTCCGCGAGTCGCGCTCGTTATTGAACGCGGAAGATGCCCCACAGCCCTCCGTCGAAGGTGAAGGTGGCGCGGTCGCGGTAGAGGTAGTCGCCGATGACTCTCTGCCGTCCTCCGGCTCCCGTCACACGCAGGTCAACGTCGAAGTGGTTGGACGGCCCGTGTCCATGCTGCACGCCCTTCCACTCGGAGAGCGGGTTGTTGCCGATCTGCCTTGAGAAGTTGGCGTAGGGTTCCTCCTGCCACTCGTGCCCGTGCAGGATGAAGGTGCTGTTGCGCGAGTGGCCGCCGGGATGCAGGACGCGGAAGCGGACTGGCGTGCTTCTCGAAGTCAAGAAAACCGGGGTTTCAGGGTCAGCCCCTCCGATTTGTTCGTTGGCGAGCGACTTGGTGAAGATGTGTTTGCGCGTCTCGCTGAACTGCTCGTCCGGCTCGTAACCCAAACGCTTCCACATCGGCTCGGTGCGATAGTTGAGCGCCTTCTGGCCTGTGTCCTCAGGGTCGTCTTCATCGGCGATATTCGGCACGGCCCTGAGATGTCCCCAAGGGTCTATGCGCTCCCCGAACCTGAGGTTGATGTCGTTCTGGAACATCAGCACGAGTTCCCGCATCGACGTGCGGTAGGGGTTGAACGAGATGGACACGTCGGCGTGCGACACCAGCCCGTTCGCCAGCGACATGTCGCCCATGACGTAGGTGTCCGACGGCTCGATGATGAGCGCGCCGATGGCCCCCTTGTTGGTGTGCTTGATGGGGTCGGCGGGCATCAGGTTCGTCGCCCCGAACTCGATTGGCGTATAGGTCGGCGTGCCGCCGTCAACCTTCAAGTCACCGGCGTACCAACGATACTGCACGGTCTCGTTGTAGGCGGCGGTCTGTATCTTGTTGAAGCCGACGTTCATCCCGTCGCTCTGCGTCACGTCGTAGAACATCAACTGCGGATGCAGCCCGACCTTGGAGGACGGCTTGATCTGGTTGGCGTTGAAGTTGTCAACAATCATCGGCAGCGTGTTGTGACCGGGCAGGTCAATCGCTTCCGGTATCTTGTTGGTCAGGTTGACTGTGATGCATTCGCCCGCGAGGGCGCGCAAGACCAGAGGCTCCGGCTGGAACATCAGCTTCAGCTTGCCCGTTGACGGGTTGATGTCGTCGTTGCGGACATACATGATGGCCGTCGGGTCTTCGAGGCGACCGCCGGTATTGGTGCGCTTGTTATAGACGAGCGTCCCGTCGTCGAGCAGGTCGCGGGCAAGATAGGCCGAGACGTTCCACAGGCGCGAGGGCGCGCCCGTCGGGCAGACGGCCTGTCCCGCCGTTGACTCGCCCGGTGCATTTGCGTTGAGCGCGCGACTGGTCGCCGTCCCCGGCTCGGCTCTTCCGTCCGGATTGTTGGGCAGCGGCTGCAAGACCGGCTGCTCTATATCTGTGACCGCTTCCGTCTCCAACGACGCCGTTCCATTTCCATTCGTCGTCGGCGGGTGTGAACCACGGAAGGCACGCAGGATGCCCCACATACCGTTCCACTGATCGTCCACGCCGTGGCCGGGCGCGTAGCGGAAGTCGTAGAAGGGCGGCGGGGGCGTCGCAGGGTTCTGGTCGGGCATCGGCAGCGGCGGCACGACGAACTCGAAGTGCTCGGAGATGCCCATCATCTGCGAGTTGCGATAGCCGCTGTTGTTGACGAAGAGCGGGTCGTCGGGCGTGCCCGGCTCGAAGAACCACTTGACGCCGTTGACGCTGAAGTTATGCCCCTCTTCGTGTGCGCCGACGAGGACGCGAACCTGCACGCGGTCGTCTTCGTAGGCCCGCATCACCGGCGTGAACGGGTCGCCCGGTGCGACGTTCGGCGTAAGCGGCGGGTAGAAGGTCGGCTGGACGTTGAACCGCTGATCGGCGCGCGTCAGGTTCGAGCGATAGACATAGGCGAGGTCGCCCTGATCGCCCGCTGCCTGCTGCGGGAAGCTTTGCGTTCCCGGCTCTGACCCTGAGCCGTTAAAGTTCCAGATGCGCTGCGGGATGGGTTCGTTGCGGTAATTGACGACCATCGTTCCCACGTCCGCCGCCGAGATGGCTTCCGGGCAGGGCGGGGCGGCGTTCGAGTTCGGACAGACGTTCAGCTTCTCCAAGAGAATGAAGGGCGGCTGGAACGCGGCCTCCTTCTTGGCGGGCGGGTTGACGACCTTCTCCGGGTCGGGGACGGGGTGTGCTTCCGTCCCGCCGCCGCCCTCGCGGTAGGCGTGCTGGAAGTCGGCGAACTCAAGCAGGAACTCGCGGAAACTCTTCGTGTTGTCGGGCGGGATGATGTCGGCACGCCAACTGGTCGGGCCGCCGTCGAACCTGCCGCGCAGTTCATCGCCCGTCTCCTGCTGCTTCCACACAGAGCCTCTCGGTTCAACCACCAGTCCGGCGTAGAGGCCGACCTGCTGGTGCGTCGAGGGGCCGAAGTGGTCGTGCGTGAAGACGGTGCGCATCGTCCGGTCTTTCTCGTTGTTGTTCAGGATGTCGTCAACGAGCCAGCGCTGGACGGTGGTCTGCGCGCCGCTGACGTGCAGCACGGGATGCTCCTCGATGGTCAGGGAGACGGGCGAGCCGCCGCCCGCCGGAAGTATCCCGTGGTTCGGGCCGTTATTGATCGCGTCAATGCGCTCACGCACTTCGTCGGGGCTGAAAGTGCCGTCTTCGTAGTTCCAGCCGTTGCCCGCGCCGTCCGAAGATGTCACGTCGAACTTGACGAGATGGATGTGCTGGCCGACTACGTCGGTAGGCGTTCGCACCTGAAAGTCGTCGAGCTTGTAAACGCGCGGAATCAGGTTGGCATGGTGGAAGACGAGACAGTCGCCCGTGTTGCCGCGAAAGAAGAGCGGTTCGGGGGCGCGCGCGCCGGAGATCGTCGGGGCGACATCGGCCCACAGAGCGAGGATGCGCTGCTGCGGGAAGTGCCAGCCGGCCTTGTTCAGTTTGATGTCGAACTGGAAGGCGGCGGCCCTGTAGTCAATGAGGCGCTCGATCCACGGCTGCCCGTTGTCGTCAATGCATGGGTCTGCATAGGGAGCGCCCGGCACTTGCGGCCTGCCGTTGGTGACGAAGCTGGCGGCTGTGCCGTCCTCCGGCTTGATGCTCGGATGGTTGCGGACGGCGTGATAGGCCATCGCTACCAACTCGATGGGCGACCCCGTCTCGGCGACTTCCTGTGCGACCGCCGTCTCCAAGCCCTTATCGAAATCGAGGCGGGCCTTATTAAGATCGAAATTGGGAAGTTTCTCTTTGTGGTGCACGGCCGTGCCGCCGACGATGACGTGGCGCGGCAACCCTGCGGCAAACTCCGTGTCGAGCGGCGGGTGCGGCGGGCGGTGTCCGGCCACGGCGGCGACGAAGAACGGATAGCCGGGGTTGAGCGTCACGCCATTGCCCGTGCGATTGCAGGGCTGACTCGTGCCGAAGCAGACCTGCCCGTTTTCGATGTGCACGGCGGAAGGCATCGGAGCCATCGCGATGGTCGGAATCGGGACGAGGGCCGGAATAGGCGTTCCGGCGGAAATCTCGCCGTCGGGCAGAGCGCGCGCTCCCGGTTGCGGCTGCCCGAAACCATTGAGTTGCGTGCCTTCCTCGAACACGTCATGACTGCGCCACAGTTCCCACATGCCCTGCGCGAAGTGCGGGTAGAAGTGGCAGTGGAAAATCGAGTCGCCGACGGTCTTGTTGCGGTTGCCGCTGCCGTTGTAGGCAATCTCCATCGTGAAGGTGCTGCCCGGCCCGATGGCTTGGCTGTCGAGGTAAGTCGAGTTGTCGTCGTCGGGCGAGTGCAGCCATTGATGCGCGTGCAGGTGATGGATGTGGTGCTCCTTCGACCCGGCGTGCACGACGCGGAATTTCGTGTGATCGTTGATGTAGGTGTGATGGACATTCGACGGGTCGTCGGGGAAGAAAGCGACGTTCGCCTTCGCCCCCGGCTGAAGGTTGCCGTTGCTGTCGAGCGTGTTGGCAGGCACGTCCACGACCATCGCGGGGTCGCCGGACGCCCATGCCGAGAGGAAAAATTCCTCGAAATTACAATCAACGCAGTCGCGCATCGGGCCGACGCCGAAGCGGTTGGCGAGAATCTCCGCGCCGATGCCGCCCGTGCCGTAGTTGATGGCGAAACCGTCCTTGACGCTATGCAGCGTGTGCGCGAGTTCGCGGTTCGGGTTCGACTCGTCGTCGTTGAATTGCGGGAACGCCTGCACGGCCACGATCTCGTCGTGATAGACGACCGTGAATTCGCGGAAAGGCTGGTTGCGATCCGGCTCGACCTTGACGGGACGGTAGGCTCCCGCGCCCGTGAAGCGCCCGTGATTCGGCCCGGTAATGATGGCGTTCAAGTCTGTGTGGAAAATCTCGCTGCCGTTGAGCATCTTCAGGATGGGCTTGCCCGCGAACGGGTGGCCCACCGGATAGACGGCGTTATAGTCAATCTTCGGGTGCCCGATGGGCTGCCCCGGCAAAGCGGGCCAACGCTCGCCGTGCGAAGCCCACTGCATCTCCTGATAGGTGATCTGGCTACGGTAGTACTCCGCCCCTTGCGTCTCGACGTTGACTACGCCGAACAGTCCGTTTGAGATTGACCCGCCGTCGCCCTCGCCGCCCGTGGTCGCGGCGGTGCTGGACATGACATACGGCCCCTCTTTGTCGGCGTAGTAAGTGTAGGTCGTCGCCTCGCCCGGCTCGACCAGACTGCTGGGGTTCACGCCGACGAACGAGCCGTCGTCAAGGATGCTCTGGCCGAGTTGCAGTCCCTGAACGTGCGCGGAGGCAGCGCGCGTGCGCGGTTGGTCGCAACGCCTCTTCTGCTCAGGGGTCTGCGGGTTCGCGTGGGTGAGGCAGTCGCCCTCGGCGGTATCGTCGCTGCCCTCGTCGGGCGCGAGGAGGTTCTGGAATTTGATGCGCAGGCAATCGCCGACGTTCATGCGCAGCACAATCGGGCGCGGGCGCTTGCCCTGCCTCAACTGCACGTTGCCCGCAATCAGCCCCTTGCTCGTCTCAACCGGCACTACGTCGCGGCGCAACGCATAAATCATGCCCGCCGGATTAACCGCGCCCAGACGGTTGTAGTAGAAGACCTGATCGAAGGCGACGATGTCGGCGACCTTGCACGAGGACGGCAGAGCCGGTGCGCCCGTCGCGAAGGGCGGCTTGATCGTCACGGAGACGGCGGCGGAGGTATAGCTGACATTGCTGACATTGGTGGCGATGGCGGTCAGCGAAAAGGCGGTTGTCACCGTGACGCCCGCCCCCGCGTTCGCCCATGTGATGCCGTAGGGGGCGCTCAGGTCTGTGCCGATGAGCGCGCCGTTGGCGTAGAAGTCCACGCGCGCGACGACGCCGACGACGGATGAGACGGTGGCCGTGACGGGGATGTCAACAGGAATCCTGTAAGACGAGGCAGCCGTCGGCGCTGTGATGACCACTTCGCCCGTATAGGCAGCGAGACTCAACGGTGGCGCTGCACCGGATACGACCTTCAGATAATCTCCCACGAGATCGGGCCGCGTCGCGTCGCTGTGCGGAGCCTCAAGCGTCTTGGTGCTGCTCGCCTGCTCGCCGGACGCGACCACTGCGGCATCGGGCGTGTCTGTTGAAGAGGCCGGTCGGACGGCTGCTGCGGCTGTTGTCGCCGCGCCGTCTCCGGCAGCCACGCTCTCATGGCCGCCGGAAGAGTCGGGTGCAGCTACGGCGCTGTCGCTCAAGCGGAGAGCGCCTGCCCGCAGAGATTCTTGCCCGGCTCTGCCTGCGAAAACTTGTCCGCGCGCGCTTTGACTGTAGCCCGTGATTGAGAAGAGAAGAACGACTATGAGCAGCGTCGGATTAACCTTCATGAGATACGCTCCTGACTATCTACCGCCGCGCTGGAAGCGATAAAGTGTGAATTTTTAGGGAATGATGCACGCCGTGGTTAAACGCCGGGCGCTTAAACCGCTCGCGGGCTTGGGTGAACTCGGCGGCGATACTCGCGGGGAGCTAAGCACCGGAGGACGAGTTGAAGCTTACAGTGAAACTAAATCAACGAACGGGGCTTTTTCACTTAATCCGCGTGGAGGGGCGGGCTAACGAGAAACTTTATTGTGCAAGGAAAAAATTTTCAATTCACAACAATCTGTCAGGGGATGCGTCAAACTAAAACAACTTGACGACAAAGTCAAGCGGCGAGTTGAAAAATTGTAACCAAAAAATAAGATTGCGGGATTACGGGGTAAGACAGGCGTGAGGCCATAGCGTCAACAACGCTACGCGCAAGCGCTTGAACCGGCGCGGACTTTTCTTCAACCCGTATGTTTCGTCCGAAGCGCCCCCACGGCCCTGCGAGATGTCCACTTGTCGTCCGGCGTTTCTTCCATCTTTACGACAAACCTTTACGACAAACTTTGACAGCCTCATGCGGTCGCGGATTTTACTCTACAGACCTTGCGTGGCCCGTCACTTCATGGTCGGCGGTGAAGTGACGGGCACAGGCTCGGCGTGCAGAGTCAGGGAAGGTAACTCGGTGAACCTCACGAATTGCGAGGCGCTCTGGACAAAGACCTGATAGATGCCCGGCTGAGGTGGAGTGAGGCTCACTTCGTATATGCCTCCGCCCACCGAGCGCGCGAATTGGCGCTGTTGCCAGATGCCGGGCGCGAGGAAAGCCAGCACGCGCACGTCCTTCAAACCTTCTTTGGGCTGATTGGTCGCCGTGTCGTACAACTTGAAGCGGATTGACGCGCTCTCGCCGACGCGCATTTTTCTTTCCTTCGTCAAATACTCGATGCGCAACGCGACCGCCTGATTTTTCGGAAGCGCGGGGTTGGCTTTAGCCGACACCTCGAAGCAGTGAAAGACGCGCGGCGAGTCTGCCAGAAAGGCCACATCATAGACGCCGTAACGCGGCAGCTTGACGATGGTCGAATAAATGCCCGGCAGCCCCTCGCGTAAAGAGCGATCAATGACCATCACCGATTTCGGCTCACGACGATAGTTCTGAAAATTTCCCATCGGGGCAGCCATGCCCTCCGAGTAGTAATAGATCAGCTTGTCGGCAGGGTTCGCCACGAGCACGGAGTTGCCTTCCGGGGCGGGGACGATGGCATCGGCGAAACTCGTCACCTCAGATTTGTTCGGCGCTAACTGTCCTCCGGGGAATACCGCGAAGTCGAGTTCTTTGCCGATGGTGCTCAGGCGAATCATCTTGACCTCTTCCGAACTCGTCGAGCGAATGTAGGCGAAGGTGTCTGTGAACGAGACCTGATCGGGCGCGCGTCCGAGTTGCACGTCGTGGATTATTTGATTGGCCGAGGCGTCGAAGATGAGCACGCCGTTCTCCTTCGGATTGAGCGCGAATCCGTAGCGCCCGTCCGGCGCGAAGCGGACGGCGCGCAGGCCGGGCTTGCCCCGCAGACGCGCGAGCAGACGATGGCTCGCGGCGTCCACGACCGAGATCGTTCCCTCCGACTCGCTCGTCACGTACACGGCCTTGCTTAGCGAAGACACGGCGATTGATTGCGGGTTCGCTCCCACCTTGATGTCGCTGAGCTTGCCGAACTTCTGTACGTCAACGACTGTGAGCGTGCCGTCCTGCTGGTTGGTGACGAAGGCGTAGCGGCTGTCGTCGCTGAAGCCGATCTCGTGATGACCCGTCCCCGTCACGACGGTCGCCACCTTTTTCAGTTCACCCATCTCGATCACCGCGACGCCGCCGTCCGGCCCCGCGCCGTCATCACCCACCCACAGGTATCTTTCGTCGGGCTGTAAACGGATGCGCGTCGGGTTGACGCCCGCGTCAATCGTTGAGATGACTTTCCACGTTGCGGTGTCAACGACCGCGACTTTGTTGACGAGCGGCATGCTGACGAAAAGCTTCTGCGCATCTTTCGTCAAGACCCAATCAGCGCCGGGGCTGGGAAGCATCACGAGGGTGAGCAGTTTGCTGCCGCCGAAACCGACGAGCGGGTCTATGACGGAGATGTTCGGTTCGCTATTGAGCGCCAGCACGTAATAAGAGTTGAGGTCAACGTCTGGGCGAGCGCCCATGCTGCCCTGAATGTAAGACTGGGCCTTCTCTCTGCAATCTTTTAGTTCGGGAGCCTTCGCTCCCTCGTCGCGCAGGGACATCCACGCCGAAAGCTTGAGGCCGGTGAGCGGGGCTTTCGTCGTCGCGTAAGTAACTTTGAACCTGACCATGGCGTCTTCACCCTCGATGAGTTCCGAGGGCTTCGCCTTCCCGCTCGCGGACGCGACGGGCGCGACTTGAAACTCAAAGCTGATGCCTTCGCGAACAATCTGCGAGGAGTTGCCGCCATTCGTGCTCGACGCCGTGGCCGCCTTCGCCTCCGCAGCCGTGCCGCCCTTCTCCTGCCCGCGCGCGAAACCGGCGGCGAAGGTCATCAGAGACGCGCAGGTGAGGGCGAGGAAGATACGAACTAACTTCGTCGAGGTTTCCGTCCGCGTAATTTTAGTGAAACGGGTGGCCTTACTCATCATCATTTTTCATCCCTGTAGTTGGAATTCTATTTATAGCCGGGAAGAAGGTAGCGGCTACATCCTAACTCCCATCAAGGCAGTTTTCAAACGAGCCTCTGCCCGCGCCGGAGTAATGGGTCGTTTTCAACGTCGAACAAGATGAGGTGGTAGGCGTTGCGTTAGCGCACGGGTCTCCTTGACTAATCTTCCCGCCTGTCATAAAAATTACTCACCCCTGATTCCAGCGCAACGTCCCCCTCACGCACGAGAAGTCTCCCCGACGGTTTACAACACGCTTTGCAAGCACAGCCGATTTTGCGGCGGCGGTCTCATGGTGTCACTGCCTGCGACCGTGTTTCGTCCCATCAGTTGAGAAGTCATGGGACAAAAGGTAGGGTACTTCGAGAGCCGATGAACCGGAGGAGATTGATGTCCGACACGACAACCGTCCTGACAACCCAGCGCCTACTCTTCAAATGCCTCGCGCCCGTCCTCTTAGTCTGCGCGCTGGCCTTCGCCCCTGCCCACGCGCAACAGAAGGCGGGCGGCGCGGCGGCGGGACGGCAAACGTCCAAACAGGGACGGGCCATCGCCTATTATTCGTGCCCGATGGATCGGGACGTGAAGGCGAAAAAGTCCGGCAAATGCCCGAAGTGCGGCATGGATTTACGCCCCGCCTACGCGGACGAGGTAACGCCGGAGGCCGGTGCGTCGTCGGGCAAGGCGGTTGCTCCTGCGTCGAGCGCCACGCGCGTCGAGGGGACGCCGGATGTCGCGTCGCGGATGCAGATTCCCGATGTCGAACTGCTCGATCAGGACGGGCGCAAGATGCACTTCTACACAGACCTCGTGAAGGGCAAGACGGTCGCCATCAACTTCATCTTCACGACTTGCACGACCATCTGCCCGCCGCTCGGCGCGACCTTCGCGCGTGTGCAGAAGGAGTTGGGCGAGCGAGCGGGACGCGACGTATTCTTCATCTCGATCAGCGTTGACCCGACGACCGACACGCCGGAACGTCTGAAGGCATGGGGCGCGAAGTTCAAGGCGGGCGAGAGTTGGACATTCGTAACGGGTGACAAGCCCGCGATTGACACTCTGCTCTCTGCGCTCGGCGCGGCCTCAGCGCGGCGCGAAGACCACTCGCCGACCGTGCTCATCGGAAACGACGCGCGCGGCATCTGGATGCGAGCCTACGGCCTCAGCACTCCGGGCAAGCTGTTACAACTCATCAACGACACCGCCGAAGGCAAGACAACACCGACGCCGAAGGAGACTTCCCAGCGATGAACAGAAAATTTCTTAGAACCGTCGTCCTGCTGGCGGCGACCTTGAGCATGGCGCACAACTCTCCGGCGCAAACACCGACCGGCGGACAAACCTCCGCGCCCGCCTCTGCGTCGCAAACGGGCGCGCGTCCCGTGCCTTCACCCGCACCGCACGACCATGCGCAGATGCAGTCGGGCACGCAGGCGGCGGAACCTTCGCCCGCGCAGAAATATTTTTCGGACGTTGAACTGTTGAATCAGGACGGCGAGAAGATGCGTTTCTACAGCGACGTGTTGAAGGGCAAGACGGTCATCGTCAACGCCTTCTTCACGACCTGCACGAGCGTGTGCCCGCCGATGAACCGCAATCTCGAAAAGGTGCAGGAGGCGCTCGGCGAACGTCTCGGCAAAGATGTCTTCATCGTCTCAATTTCGGTTGACCCCGAAACCGACACGCCCACGCGCCTCAAAGAATACTCGCGGAAGTTCCACGCCCGTCCGGGCTGGCTGTTTTTGACGGGCAAGAAAGAGAACGTGGACTGGGCGCTCTACAAAGTCGGCCAGTACGTCGAGGAAAAGAACGACCACACGACCGTCATCATCATCGGCAACGAAGCGACGGGCCTGTGGAAGAAAGCCTTCGGTCTGGCGAAAGCCGCCGAATTGACTGAGATCGTCCAGAGCGTCCTTAACGACAAGGGCGACGCGAAGTAGCACGACCCTCTTCGCACGTTGGCACGAGTCTCTTGCTCGCCGCAGATTCATCTCGCGTCGAAGGCGTTGGAGGCAGCGGTGAGATGCCTTCCTTAGTCGCCGTCTTAAAAACTAATGGCTAACAAATTGAAGCTCTGCGTCGTCGCGTCGTGGGCGGCGCTCGTCGTCTGCGGCGTCGCGGCCTCTCCGTTCAACCCGGCGGCGGCAAACTCCGCCGGAAGCCGCGCGCAGAAGACGGCGGTGAAAAGCGCGGCGACGGTTGAGCGCGGGCTAACCACGCAGGAGCGCCGCGGCAAAGCCATCTACCTCCGCGGCGAGAGTCCTTCGGGAGGTGAGATCAAGGCTTTCGTCGGCGAGATAGACGTGCCCGCTTCGACGTTGACGTGCGCCGGTTGCCACGGCCTGCGCGGTGAGGGCAAGACGGAAGGCGGCGTCACCGCGGGCAATCTGATGTGGGCCAACCTCATTAAGTCCTACGGCCACACGCATCCGACGGGCCGCAAACACGGGCCGTTTGACGAAGCGGCGTTCGCTCGCTCGGTCGCCGAGGGCACAGACCCCGCGGGCAACACTTTGCTCGCCGCCATGCCGCGCTTCAAGATGTCGCCGCAGGACGTGGCGGACATCATCGCATACATCAAGCGCATCGAGGACGACCGCGATCCCGGCCTCTCGGAAACGGCGATCAAGGTCGGGACGATACTGCCGCTCAAGGGCGCGCTTGGCGAGATGGGCGCGGCGATGCGAGACGTGCTCACGGCCTACTTCGATGACCTCAACAGCAAGGGCGGAATCTATAACCGCAAGCTTGATCTTCAAGTGGCGGAGACGGGCAGCGACGCGGCGACGACCGCCGCGAACGCGAAGCGACTCCTTGTTGACGGGCGGGTCTTCTGCGTCGTCGGAGGCATGAGCGCGGGCGCGGACAGGGAACTCGCCGCGCTGACGCAGGAGGCGGAGACGCCCTTCGTCGGCCCTTCGACCCTTCTGCCGCAGATAGGATTTCAGACCAACCGTTACATCTTCTATCTTCTACCCGGCGTCGGGGAACAGGCGGGCGCGCTCGTTAACTTCGCCGCGCAAAAACAGAAGCTCGTCGGGGCGCGCGTGGCGATTGTTTACTCTCAAGGCGAGATCGCGGAGGCCGCCGCGACGCGCATCGAGGAGGGGTGCAAGAGAATCGGGTGCGGCACGGTGCAGAAAAGCTCTTACGCGCGCGCCAAGTTCGATGCGCCCGCGCTCGTCCGAAGTCTCAAATCGTCGGACGCGGTCTTCTTTCTCGGCTCGAACGGCGAAGACATAAGTTTCATCAAAGAGGCCGCGAGCGCGGGCTGGACGCCGAACGTCTATCTGCTCGGCGCGCTCGCCAGCCGCGAACTCACTGGCGCGGTGCCCGCCAGTTTCAAAGACAGAGTTTTCCTCGCCTACCCGTCCATCCCGACCGACATCGCCGCGTCGGGCGAGGCGGAGTTTCGCGCGCTCGTCGAGAAGTACAAGTTTCCAGTCCGCCACACGGCGGTGCAACTCTCGACTCTGGCGGCGGCGAAGATTCTGGTCGAGGGACTCCAACGCGCGGGCAAGGACTTGAGCCGCGAGACGCTGATTACGGCGCTCGAAGGTCTCTACGATTATGATACCGGCCTGACTCCGCACCTGACGTTCGGGCCGAACCGGCGCGTCGGCGCGGCTGGCGCTTACATCATCGGGATTGACTCCGAAAACAAGAGCTTCGTCGTCGTGAGCAACTGGATAAAAGCCAACTGATGGTTGGTCTCGCGATGAAAGCGATGCTCTTTGCTTCTCGAAATCCGGCGAGGGCGCACGGACAGACGCGCGCTCCGGTGATATACTCGGCCCGACAGACGACAACTTGAAGGAGTAGAAGATGAACGAAGACGTGCAAACACCAGAGCCGCGCCCCGCTTCCAAAGGGCGGCGCGTCGGCATTTATGCGGGCGTGCTGCTCGTCGTTTTTCTGCTCGGACTTGTTCCGATGTGGCTCAGGGCACGCGAGTGTTCCGCCAACCTTGCGAGTACGGAGCGGCAATTAAGTCTGGCGCGGATGCAGAACAACCTCGCGTCCGCCGTGATAGATGCGCGTCGCGGCGATTACGAGCCTTCGCGCCAGAGCGCCAGCACGTTCTTCACTTCGCTGCGCGCGGAGGTTGACGGCGGCGACTCGACCGCACTGACGACCGCGCAAAAGGCGAGCGTGCAGCCGCTCTTTAACGGGCGCGACGAGATTATTACGCTGCTTGCGCGCGGCGATCCGGCTGCCGCCGACCGTCTCTCCGACCTGTACGCGTCGTACCGTAAAAGCGTCGGCGACGCTGCGACAGTGACCGTCGCACCAACGTCGAGTGCGCGTTAAATTTCAGTCGTCAAAGCCGCCGCGCTCCCCGTCCTTCTTTCGCACACGCTCAGGAATTTCCCGCCTCTTTGTCGCCGGGCCTCGTTCTGGTAACTTTGGCCCGGTGATATGAATATCCTCTCGCTCGAAAACGTCAGCAAGAATTACGGCACGACGCCACTCTTCGAGAATGTCACGCTCGGACTCGAAGCCAACACGCGCGTCGGGATTATCGGGGCCAACGGTTCGGGCAAGACGACGCTGCTGCGCATCATCGCCGGAACGGAACAGCCCGACACCGGACGCGTCACGCTCGCCGACACGAAAACTCTCGCCTACCTCTCGCAAAATCCGCCGTTCAACGAACGCGCCACCGTGCTCGAAACGATTTTCGAGTCGGGCGACGGCGCGATGAAGTTAATCCGCGACTACGAAGCGGCGTGTCACGACCTCGCCTCGCAGGGGGGCACGAACGCGCGCCTGCTCGGACGCGTGGCCGACCTTGCGCACGAATTGGAAGCATCCGGCGCGTGGGAACTTGAGACCGTGGCCCGCACGGTACTGACGCGGCTCGGCATCGTTGACACGAACGCGCGCATGAACGAGCTTTCCGGCGGGCAGCGCAAGCGCGTCGCACTCGCGCACGCGCTCATCGTCAGGCCGGACGTGCTCATCCTCGACGAGCCGACCAACCATCTCGACGCAGACACCGTACAGTGGCTCGAATCCTACCTCGCGCGCTACACGGGCGCGCTCCTGCTCGTCACGCACGACCGTTACTTTCTCGACCGCGTCGTCTCGCGCATTCTTGAAATAGACCGCGGCGCAATCGAGAGCTTCGCGGGCAGCTACGCTTACTATCTTGAGAAGAAAGAGGAGGCGGAAGCGCGTCGTGCCGCCGCAGGGCAGAAGCGCAAGATGCTCATCCGCCACGAACTGGCGTGGCTGCGGCGCGGCGCGAAGGCGCGCACGCGCAAGTCGAAGGCGCGCGTGGACGCCGCGAAGGAATTGATGGCGCAGCCAACAGATAGCGCGAAGGCGGAACTCGACATCTCCGTCGGCTCGCGTCGTCTCGGCAACAAGGTCGTGGAAATGCACGCGGTGTCGAAAGCTTACGACGGGCGCAAGCTGATAGACGAATTCACGTACCTGCTCAAACGCGACGAGCGCGTCGGCATCATCGGGCCGAACGGCGCGGGCAAGACGACGCTGCTTGAAATCATCACGGGGCGCGTCGCGGCGGACGCGGGAGTGGTCGAGACGGGGCAGACCGTGCACATCGGCTACTACGATCAGGAGAGCCGCGCGCTGAACGACGAGCAGCGCGTCATAGATTACATACGCGAGGTCGCCGAGCACGTCAGCACGAAAGACGGCACGCTCATCACCGCCGGGCAGATGCTCGAAAAGTTTCTTTTTCCACCCGCCGAGCAGTACGGCGTGATCGGTAAACTTTCGGGAGGTGAGCGGCGTCGCCTGTATCTGCTCCGCGTGCTGATGGGCGCGCCCAACGTCCTGCTGCTTGACGAGCCGACGAACGATCTCGACATCCCGACCCTGATGGCGCTCGAAGACTATCTCGAAGAGTTCAACGGCGCGCTCGTCGTCGTCAGCCACGACCGATACTTTCTCGACCGCACGATCAACTACGTCCTCAAGTTTGAAGGCGACGGGCGCGTGCGCGAATATCCCGGCGATTACAGCACGTATCTCGAATTCCGCGAGCGTGAGGAAGCCGAACACACGAACGAGGCAAAGGCGTCGAGCGTGGCCGTGGCTTCGCGTGCCGCGAGGAAAGATGAAACGGTCGCGCCGCCGCGAAAACTGTCGTTCAAAGAGAGTCGGGAGCTTGAACGACTCGAAAAAGAGATTGCCGTGGCGGAGGTTCGCGGGACGGCAATCGAGTCGGAGTTGAACGCGCACGCGAGCGACGCGGGCAAAGTCCACGCGCTCTACAACGAGCGGGAACAGTTGCTGCGACGGCTTGAAAGAGACATGGAGCGTTGGGCCGAACTGGCCGGGAGAGTCGGTTGAGAGACGGCCATGTCGGTAAAGAGTTTAAGAGTCGGCGGTAAAGGTCAAACACCGAGATGCAAAAGCACGGTTAAGACGAAGACCGTATCCTCTGCGCCCCTGTGATTGACTCCGCGTTTTGAAGCGAACTCTTACCTGACAGAGAAATAGCGTATCGCCGCGAAGATGACGCAGCCGAGCGCGAGCAGGAGCAGCGCGAGGCATCCGAAAAAGGCGAGTTTCAGTTTACGGTAACGACTCTCGTCTCCGGGCGAGAGCGAGTCCTGCGGAAAATATGGCGGCGGAGTTTCGGTCGGCACTTCTTTCAAGTCTCCTGATGATGTACGGCGGCGCGCGTCGCCCGTTCGGTCAAAGCATCTCGACGATGCGCACTAAGATACCACTTCACAACCGAACCCGACATCGCGCCGCCCCGTGAGGATGAGCGATGTTCGAGTCGTCCAACCCACTGATGCACGGGCATGCGTGCGCGCGGCGCGGCCTCCTTGCGACGCACACGCCCGCGTGTTACCGTTTTCGCTTTCATTAACGGTCGTGAAAAAGCTTCGTCCGGTCTGTGTGGTGAGAGAAAATGATTAGACCCTTCCGCGGCAAGCATCCGCAAATTCATCCGTCGGCGTTCGTCGAAGAGAGCGCGCAGATCATCGGAGACGTTGTCATCGGCGAAGAGTCGTCCGTCTGGTTCAACGCCGTCGTGCGCGGCGACGTGTTCTACATACGCATCGGCGCGCGGACGAACGTGCAGGACGGCACGGTCATCCACGTCTCGAACGGCACGCACGCGACGATTCTCGAAGATGAAGTGACCGTCGGGCACAACGTCACGCTCCACGGTTGTCATATCGAGCGCGGCTGTCTCGTCGGCATGGGTTCAATCGTGATGGACGGCGTGCGCGTCGGCGAACGCTCGCTCGTCGCCGCTGGTGCGCTGCTGTCACCCGGCACAATCGTCCCCCCGCGCTCGCTCGTCATCGGCGCGCCCGCGCGCGTCAAGCGACAACTGACGGACGAAGAGGTCGCGGGTCTCGATAATTACTGGCGCAACTACATCGAATATACGAAGCAATACAAAATTGACGACTGATGAATGAGAAGTGACGGGCAGGCATCAGGCTCGGCTCATCCCTTCTCATTCAACATCCTTGACCCATCGCTCATCACATCTTTTCTTATGGCGAAGACACAGCCCGCGCGCGGGATGCGCGACTTTTTACCGTCGGACGTGAGACGGCGCGAGTACGTGATTCGCGTCATTAAGGAGGTGTACGAGCGTTACGGCTTCGAGCCTCTGGAAACTCCCGCGGTCGAGAACATCGAGACGCTCACGGGCAAGTACGGCGAAGAGGGCAATCAACTCATCTTCAAAATCCTCAAGCGCGGCGAGCACGAGAAGACGGGCGAAGCCGACCTCGCACTGCGATACGACTTGACCGTGCCGCTCGCGCGCGTCGTCGCGGAGTACGGCGACAAACTGCCGAAGTTTTTCAAGCGTTACCAGATACAACCCGTCTGGCGCGCAGACCGCCCCGCGCGCGGGCGCTTCCGCGAATTTTACCAGTGCGACGTTGACGCCATCGGCTCGCGTTCGATGATTGTTGAAGCAGAGATGTGCAGCGCAATTAGCGATGTCTTGGTGAGTTTAGGATTTAACGATTTCACAATTCGTTTGAATCATCGTCAATTGTTGGATG
>JBAVPI010000448.1:0-3495 GCA_049692915.1 Pyrinomonadaceae bacterium | reverse complement strand
TGAGCGATGCACAGGCGACGAAAGAAAATATTCTCAAGGCCCTCACAGACCTCAAAGCGAAAGTGAAACCCGAAGACGCCCTCGTCATCTACTTCGCCGGTCACGGCACGGCGCAGGATAATCGCTTCTATCTCATCCCTCACGACCTCGGCTACGCGGGCGCACGCGACGCCATTGATGATGCCGGACTGAAACAGATACTCTCGCACAGCCTCTCCGACCTTGAACTACAAGACGCGCTCGAAGGCGTTGATGCCGGACAACTCCTGATGGTCATTGACGCCTGCAACTCCGGGCAGGCTCTGGAATCCGAAGAGAAGCGACGCGGGCCGATGAACTCGAAGGGACTCGCACAACTCGCCTACGAGAAAGGCATGTACATCCTGACTGCTGCCCAGAGCTATCAGGCGGCGCAGGAAGCGTCGAAGTTCGGGCACGGCTTCCTCACCTTCGCGTTGGTCGAGGAAGGCATCAAGCAGAGCAAGGCCGACGACGAACCGAAAGATGGTAGCGTGCTTGTCAGAGAGTGGTTCAACTACGCGACGCAGCGAGTGCCGCAGATGCAGGTGGAGTTGATGAAGGAGACGAACGGGCGCGGCGTGAAAGTGGCATTCGTGAAAGGCGAAGAGCAGATTGCCGACCCAGCCGAGCGCAACGTGCAGCGTCCGCGCGTCTTCTATCGTAGAGAAGTGGAGACCCGCCCGCTCGTCATCGCGAAACCGTAATGCTTAAAGCGAAAACTTTTATGAACCAGCGAATGAGTGTTTCCTGCGCGGCGGCATCGTTGTTGTTGCTGTTGTGCCTGCCGTTTGTCGCGCGCGCGCAGAAGCCGCAAATCATTGTCCAGAACGGGCACGCGACGACAGTTAAATGCATCGCTTACAGTCCTGACGGTCGCTTGCTCGCCAGCGCGTCAGCCGACCAGACGATTAAGCTGTGGGACGCCGCGACCAACATGCAACTCCGCACAATTCCCACCGCGCAGTCCGAGGGCATCACCGCCATCGCGTTTAGTCCTGACAGTAAGATCATCGCCAGTGGCGGCTACGATGGCACGTTCAAGCTGTGGGATGCAATGACCGGAGCGGAGTTGCGAACGGTGCGGGTAGCGCGCGGACAAATCGCTTCGCTCGCGTTTAGTCCGGACGGTAAGACGCTGGCTGTCGCGCCCTTCGCGCCTGTGCAACTTTACGATGTGGTTAACGGTGAGAGGCTACGCGAGTTTGTGCAAACGTCGCCGGATGAAAGAATTTCTACGGACTCCATCGCCTTCAGCCCTGACGGCAAATGGCTCATCAGCGGAAGCGGCTTGAAGGTTAATGTCTGGGAAGTAGCGACTGCCACGAAGGTTCGCACACTCGAAGGACACACCGGTGGCGTCAACGCGGTCGCGTTCAGTCATAGCGGCAAAACGATTGCGAGCGGTAGCAACGACAACACGATCAAGTTGTGGGATGCGGCGACGGGGCGCGAGTTGCGGACGTTGAAGGAGACGGCGTGGATCAAAGCCGTCGCCTTTAGTCCGAACGATGAAAAGATCGCGGGCGGTACTTATGAAAACCGCATCAGGATTTGGAACACGGCGAGCGGCGCAGAGAGCGCGAAGCTGTACAGTAAATATCAGACGGTTGAAAGCGTCGCCTTTAATCGCGACGGCAAACGACTCGCGGGCGCAGTCGGAATTGAAGTCCTGTTGTGGGATGTCGCGAGCGGCAATGAGGTGACGCCGCCGCAAGTCAGTTCGGCGGACGTGACGACGCTGGCGTTCGACCGCCGCACGCGCACGCTCTCCAGCGTCAGCTTTCAAAAGAACACTGTGAAGTTCTGGGACACAGCTTCCGGCGGTTCGCTTCGCACGCTTCCGACCAACACGCGAGAGCCGCACTCCGTCGTCTTCAGTGCCGACGGTCAACTCATGGCGCGCGGGTTTTATCAACGCGATGCGGCCACCAACAACGAGTCGCACGACCTGACCATCACGACGATTGATACCGGAAAAGATGTTCGCACATTGACTGGCTACGGCGATGATGTGTATTCGATTGCGTTCAGCCCCGATGGACAGCTTCTCGCTTCATCCGATGTCAGCGGGATGTTCAAGCTCTGGAATCTGACGACGGGAAAACAAGTGCGCACCTCGAAAGACCCGACGCTCGCTTACAGCAAGATTAGGTTCAATCCCGTCGCGAAGCCGCCGGTCTATGCCATCAGCGACCCGAAAGGCATCGGCTTGATAGACGCGGGAACGGGACAGACGTTGCGCCGCCTGACGCCCGCCGACGCGGTCAAAGGTTTTATCGCGAAGGACGTTCAGTTTAGCGCGGACGGCAAACTGCTCGCCGCCTCGCATGATGATTTCATCACAGTCTGGAACGTCTCGGACGGCAGCATCGTGCACACGTTTGCAGGCCATCACAACGTCGTCTATTCCATCGCGTTTAGCCCTGACAGCAAGTTGCTCGCCAGCGCGAGCGCCGACGAGACGGCGCGCGTATGGGACATCGCGACGGGCGAGGCACGACAGATTTTGCAGGGACATCAGGGCTACGTTAACGGAGTCGCTTTCAGTCCCGACGGGAAAACGCTCGCGAGCGGCGGCAACGACCGGCAAGTTAAATTGTGGGATGTGCAGACGGGAAGCGAACTCGCCAAGTTGCTTGCGCTCGGCGACGACGATTGGCTCATCGCGACATCCGACGGACTCTTTGACGGCACGCCGCCTGCGTGGAAACAGATTCTCTGGGAGTTTAATAACAACACCTTCGATTATGCTCCCGTCGAAACCTTCTTCAACGATTTCTATTATCCCGGCCTGCTCGCAGAGATTATCGCCGGCAAGCGGCCTCATGCCGCGCAGGACATTTCACAAAAAGATCGGCGTCAACCGAAGCTTAATCTTGCACTCGCAGCCGATGCTTCCGCGAATGTGGGCAAGGGGAGCGCGAGCCTCAAGATCAATCTTTCGGAAGCGGCTGCCGACAGCGCGCACGCGAGCGGGAGCGGCGCGCAGGATGTGCGCTTGTTTCGCAACGGCTCGCTCGTCCGCGTCTGGCATGGAGACGCGCTCGCAGGTGCAAGCAGCGCGACGCTCGACGCGACTATCCCCATCGTCGCCGGAGATAATCAATTCACGGCTTACGCCTTTAATCATGACAACGTGAAGAGTGTGGACGCCACACTCAGCATCAAAGGCGCGGAGAGTTTACGACGCAAAGGCGCGGTGTATGTGCTCGCCGTCGGAGTGAACAGTTACGCGAACAAAGATTTCGATTTGAAGTATGCCGTTGCCGACGCGCAGGATTTCAGTAAGGAATGGCAGACCCAACAGGCCCGCCTCGCTTCCTATACCCTCGCGCCGCCCGTCGTCTTGAGCGATGCACAGGCGACGAAAGAAAATATTCTCAAGGCCCTCACAGACCTCAAAGCGAAAGTGAAACCCGAAGACGCCCTCGTCATCTACTTCGCCGGTCACGGCACGGCGCAGGATAATCGCTT
>JBAVPI010000447.1:0-11849 GCA_049692915.1 Pyrinomonadaceae bacterium | reverse complement strand
CATTCGAAAGCCCCACCGCTTGCGGTGGGGTACTTTTACTTTCTTAATCGCGGGCAAGTTGTGGTGATGTCCGGTGACTCTGAGGGTAACGAGGTCATCATGCAGGTGATCGAGAAGGGCGAGCCGTTCGGCGAATTATGTTTCTGTTCACAAGAGAAGGGGGTGCGGCACACCATCGGGCGAGCAGTCGTCGAGAGCGAAGTTATTGATATCAAGCACCGTGATTTTATGATCTACCTACAGCAGCACACGGATGCGTTGATGGACTTTACCTACACCCTCTGTGAGCGACTCAGCGAAATGAAACTCCGTGTGGGAGTGCTCGCGCATCGGGGGGCGGAAGAACGGTTGGGAAGACTATTACTCCAGCTTGCGGCGCCGCCCGGACAGCAGCAGCATACGGAGGGAACGAATGAGGTGCCACTGCATGTCGGGCATGAAGAATTGGCGAAAATGGCGGCGATGAACCGCTCGCACGTGTCTGTCACAATGGGTAAGCTTCGTCGACGGGGGTTGGTGCGGTATGAACGCAACCGTCCGCTGATAGTCAACATAGCGGCACTGAAATCCCACTTGAATAAGGTTTAGGCGTAGCTAACTACTGCTTAAATTGGCATCCCGGAAACAATTGCTGTCAAGATCGAATTCGTAACATCGTTGTTAGCCAGTCATTATTCAAACCACTATATTCAAACCACTATGCCCGACACCGCCCCGCATCCGTTCTACCTTTCAAATGCGAAAGCGCGGGCGGACTTGATAGTGTTCCAGCGCAGTCTGGACACTCCCTGAAAGGGAATTATCTGCTAGGAGGCAATTCGTGATGCGCGCATCAGTCTCGCCGCGAGCGATGGGGTGGAAATAGTTTTCCGTCACGTCGCTCGTTAGTAGAGTACCCAACGCTGAACGAATAAACAGACGCATGAAACTAAAAGCTATCATCCTTAACTGTACGCTGAAGAAAAGCCCTGTAGTGTCTAACACTAAGGCTTTGATTGATAAGGTCGTAGAGTTGATGAAGCCGCTCGGCGTGAAGTCAGAGATCATCCGGGTGGTTGATTATCACATTTCCACGGGCGTGACTTCCAAAGAGGGGAAAGATGACGAATGGCCGAAGATTTTGAGGAAGCTCAAGCGCGCCGACATTATCATCATCGGCACACCAATCTGGTTCGGCGTGCGTGGTTCCGTCGCGCAAATGGTCATTGAGCGATTAGATGGAACTTATGAGGAGGCAGACCCGAAGACAGGACAGTTCCCACTCTACGGGAAAGTGGCTGGCGTCATTGTCACCGGTAATGAGGACGGCGCGCATCATGCCGCTGCCACGACTCTCTTTAATTTGGCCCATCTCGGCTGCACCATTCCGCCGAATGCCGATTGCTACTGGGTTGGAGAGGCAGGGCCTGGACCAAGTTACATCGAGGCCGGAGGAGATACGCACCTCTATACGAACAAGACAGCCCGCTATCTGGCACACAACCTGGTGTTTTTCGCCGGACTTCTCAAAGAGCATCCGATTCCTACGAACCTCAAAGAGTTGACCGGGGAAGCCGAAGCGGTGAGCGAGTGAAGCGTGAGAGCCGCAGAAAGGATTTTGAGTGAAAGAGAAAGTGATTAAAACAGAAGAAGAGTGGCGTCAGACTTAGATTATCTGCGTCCGATAATAATCCTTATGTCACAATTTAAGATTAATGTCATAAATTCTGTAATATGCCACTTATCGCAATCTGCGGTATAATCCATCGGCAGGGCGAATCATACCAACTAGGTCGCAACCGTGAACAGAGTAAGCACCCAGTTAGTCGATAGCGGACGGCTCGTCATTCCCGCGAAACTTCGCCGCGCACTCGGGCTGGAGATGCGAGAAGCTATCATCTGTCTGATTCCTCTAAGCTGCTCAACTCTGGGACCATACTCTTATCAGCTTCGCCAACGGCGAGAGCTACGCGAGCCTGCGCGCCCACAATGTCGCTCATCGTCAACAGACCGATGAGACTTCGCCCGTCCGCCCGCTCAAGCACAGCCAACTGGCGCACCTCAGATTGGTTCATCAGTACGACCGCGCGCACCAGCGGTTGATCCGGAAAAACGAAATCGCCCGCATCAGCAATTTGCCCCACCGTCACCTGGTTCTTGCCCTCCGCCATCATGCGCCGCAGCCGAACTTCGGTGACCATGCCCGCAAAGCGGCTACTTTCTTCGACCACAGGGTAAGTTGTGTGCTCATGGCTGCCGATGCGTTGAAGGGCTTCGGCGACAGTCAAATCAGCAGCTATGGTGATGGGCTTTGTAGTCATCGCCTCGGACACACGCAGTTGCTCTAAGGCATGCGAAACCGCCCCCCGGCGGTGCGGTAGACGCACGCCGTCCTGCTCAAGCAATGCCTCGTAAATGGGAGTGGGTCGCCAGTGGTGTGCGATCACATAAGCCGTCATGTTGGCGATCATCAGCGGCAGGATGAGTCCGTAGCTGCCGGTCATCTCGAAGATGATGAGCACGGAAGTGATCGGCGCACGGATACTGCCTGCGAAAACCGCCCCCATGCCGACGAGCGCGAACGCCCCGACCTCATTGCCCGAATGGTGCAGGATTATTTGATCGAGAAAGCCAACCGCGCCGCCGAGCATCCCGCCGATGAAGAGGGCGGGCGCGAAGAGTCCACCCGCGCCGCCGCTACTGTAAGAGAAGACTGTCGCCGCAATTTTGAGCGCGCAGAGAGCGAGCAGCACTTCCACCGTCAGCTTGCCCGTCAACGCCCCGGCGAGCGTGTCATAGCCGCCGCCCGTGACGCCGCCTGACTTGAGCCACCAGAGGGCGATAACCGCGAGCGCGCCAGTCAGCGTGCTCCCGATGGCGGGACGCGCCCACGGTGGAACTATTTTTAGGCGTTGAAACCAGCCGCGCAGCTTTAGCAGAGATTCGGTAAAGACGAGCGAGACGATGGCCCCGGCGACGCCGAGCAGGGCGTAGAAAAGAAGTGACGAAGTGTGCTCAAAACCGTACCCCGGCGGAACATCAAAGACGGGATGCTCGCCGAGCACACCCCGCTCAATGGCTGCGGCGAGAGCGGCGGCGATGATGACGCCGGAGAGTACCGTTTGATCGAGGTCGCCGACGACCTCTTCGACCGTGAAGGTCACAGCGGCAATCGGCGCATTAAATGCCGCCGCGATGCCAGCCGCCACGCCGACAGGCAGCAACCGTCGCAGATTATCCTTCGAGAGCGCGGCGGCGCGACCCAAGAGGCTCGCTATTCCAGCACAAATCTGGACGGTCGGCCCTTCACGACCGAGTGAAGCGCCCGATCCGATTTGCAAGGTTCCGACGAGGAATTTGCCGACCGTGGAATGAAGAAAGGAGAGCTTTCCACCTTTAACCGCGTAAGCTACTTTGACCTGCGGGATGCCGCTGCCGCGTGCTTCGGGGACGACGTATTGTAAGAGCACGCCGCTGAGCAGTCCGCCGAGCATCGGCGTCAAGATCGTCCACCAAATCCAGGAATGACCCGGCGCGAGCATCGCCCGCCCAATAAGCTGTCCCTCCGTAGCTCTGATGGCAAGATGGAAGGCGACTGCCGCCAGCCCGCAGAAGACGCCAATCACTATCGTCATCGCAAAGACGCGCTGGCGCTCCGAAGGGAGGACGCGCAGAAAGAGGCGCAGCACCGCCATGTTGCCCCGTCGCCACTTTGGCCGCCACAGCCGCAGCCGCGCTCTCAATCGTCGAAGACCCGCCATCAATTTGTGCTCAGTAAAATAATTATCATCACTATATCAAAGAGCAGGCTGCTCTCTCATAGAGAAAAGGACTTTGTTAGAAACGCAGATGTCAGGCTGCCCGGTGAACGGTCGAGATAGGATTAAAGGACATCTCGCCATCTCTACCTGTAGGCAACGCAACAGAGGAGGCATAAAATGGCAGTATGTGTTAGGAACGATAAAGTGGCGGGTACGCCAAGTTGTGGGTTAAAGCACGATGATATCCCTTTACCGATAACTTCGCACTTTCGGGAAGCATAAAGTTTCATTGCTAGTGCCAAAATGCCAAGGATTTTTAATTCCACCTCATTTCATATTCACCCATAACTCTGCGCCAAGTACAGGTTGGGAACCATAAGCATGCACTTTGTACGGAAGCCGAATTCAACATTACGGTGAGGACTCTCGGCCGGACATAAGTGATACGACGACGACGGGACCATACTCAACGGTGATGTTATGAGACAGAGCAGTTCAAACATCCGCCCAAATTGCCATTGTTGAGTTACTTTGCGGCATTAGAAAAGGCGGGTTTACCGCTATTAATTTTCCACAAACCGTACCCCCACCAGACGGCATATATTCGGTACAGCAAGTATGGGACTAATGACCATGCCGCCCCCTTATCAAGCTGAACCAAGCTGATAAACAGGGTAATATCCATGATCGGAAATAGACTACCCACGATAAAACTAAGGCGTAAATTCCGGGCGCGGAAGATGATGTAATTAGTGAGAGCGTTGACAACCATCATGAAGAAAATAAGCGCGAGGGTAGCGGGCCTGAGCGCGGAACCGCTATCGAGTCTGAGGAGACGATATATCACGAAACAAAAGATCACGTAATAAAGACCGCCGATGATCGACCACACCCAGAGCGGAGCGGAAAAGGACGGGAACCGCAAGCTGGCGAAAAATGACTTGACGTTCCTGCCCGCGCACACGCCTTCCAGCGCAGCCGCTGCGGCACAGATTCCGAGTGAAATTAAGATGGCGTAACCGGCTGACATTTCCTGCTCCTAATTTTTTCCTGCAACAGCAGCCGATCTTGCGAAGAAAACGCGTGCTCTTCTACTCATCATATATGCGAGTATTGCTAAAACGATAGGAATGCCAAGCGCCGCTCTCGGCTCTATTCCTAGCAGTACGTTAATAATGTCTCCCAGCAGATTGACGCACAGGAGCGTTACCGCCACACAGTATCCCCACCGCGCGCCGCGCCACAGACCTACTGAAGCAGATACGCAAGCCACGCAGACCGTGAACATCAGCACAACCGCCCACACGCCTATGCCGGCGAAGCCCTCCCGCGCGCGTGGATTGAGTTGCCACACGGGTTCGAGCAAACTTCCCGGAAAGAGCAGCGATACTGAAGATAGGAAGCTCATAGCCGCGCCAAATAAGAAAAAGATGCTCAGGGCAGTGATACCGATAGGGCGCTTTTCAGCTTTGACCTGCATCCTTTTATCTTCACCGTTTACACTTCGGTCGCATGAAAATCCATTGTGTCTATGTCTGCATCCGATGCTGAGGGTTTGCCGAAAAGTTTGAGCCACAGAAAACCGATTGTTCCTGCCGTTAGTGAAGTCAGCAGAATCGCTATCTTTGAGGCGTTTATCAATTCCGGATTTCCCGCGAACGCAAGATTCGTAATAAAGATTGACATCGTAAAACCGATGCCGCCCAAAAGCCCCGCGCCGAAAACGTGCCGCCACTTCAGATCAAGCGGAAGCCGACAAATGCCGATTGCAACGGCTAGGAAACTCAATAGCGTGATGCCAAGAGGTTTGCCTAAAACCAAACCGCCGAAGATGCCCGAGCTGTTCGCGCTTGTTAGGTTTTGCGCCCAACCTGAGCCGATGACAATGCCTGTATTCGCCAACGCGAAAATCGGCAGAATTACAAACGCGACGGGCTTATGCAAAATATGCTCAAGCCGGTGCGAAGGCGATTTTTCATCATCCTCTTTGGCGGAAAACGGAATCGCAAACGCCAGCAGCACTCCGGCAATCGTCGCGTGAACGCCCGACTTCAACATCAAAAACCACATCAACATGCCGCCGAGAAGATACGGAACAAGCGACATCACACGAAAGAAACGGTTCAGCGCGACGAGCAACGCAAAAACTGCAAGCGCACCGGTCAAATAGGCAATCGAGAGCTGCGCCGTATAAAAGACGGCGATGATGATAATTGCTCCTAAATCATCCATCACGGCCAGCGCGGTCAGAAAAACTTTCAATGAAGCCGGGACGCGGCTTCCCAGAAGCGCGAGCACGCCCAGAGAGAAGGCAATGTCGGTCGCCATCGGGATACCAACTCCGGGTTGTGTTAGAGTCCCCGCGTTCAGAACGAAATGAATCAGGGCAGGCAGACAGATGCCGCCGATTGCTCCGAAGATAGGCAGCAGTGCGTTTTTGAAATTCGAGAGTTCGCCGTTATAAAGCTCACGTTCGAGTTCCAATCCGATCAGCAGGAAGAAGACCGCCATCAGCGCATCGTTGACCCAGTGCTCGACGCTCATCCCACCCACATACACATGCCAGAGGCTCAGGTAGCTTGCGCCCATATTTGAGTTGGCAAGCAGAAGCGAAACCGTCGTGCAGGCGATGAGCAGAATGCCGCTCGATTTTTCCGAGCCGAAAAAGCTTTTGAAGGTGTTTGATAATTTTCTCTGCACGACGCCCATCATCGTCTTTCGATCCGACCGCTCTAATCCACAATAGGTTCTTCCGTGGAATTAGAGCAAGCTGCGCACGCAACATCGGTATTGACGACACTTTTTCATGACCAGCGGGAACATCGTTGCGTTATCGGACACAGAACAGGCTCATGATTAGATGTGATATGACATTTTTAGTCTGTTCACCACAAATCAAATGGAATGCCACAGTCTCAGTTTTATGGTAGAACCTCTTGAGTATGACAAACGCCCGAAACTCGGAGGAATGCTTGAACGGAATAACCACCAAAATAGCTGAAGGCGGCAGGCTCGTCATCCCCGCCGAACATCGGCGTGCGCTCGGGCTGGAGATCGGCGACGAGGTGATCGTCCGCGTGGAGGACGGCGAGATTCGCATCCTGACTCGAAGCGAGGCAATCAAGCGGGCGCAAGGTATGGTCCGGCGGCACGTTAAAGGAGGCCGATCACTGGTCGATGAGTTGAGCGCAGAACGTCGCGCGGAGGCGGGGCGTGAGTAAATACGTGCTCGACGCCTCCGCCGTCTTAGCCCTCCTGAATCAAGAACCCGGCAAGGAACGAGTTGAAGCCATCCTTGCCGACTCTTGTATCGGCACGGTTAATTACTGTGAAGTCCTCGGCAAGTTGATCGACGCCGGGATGCCGGAACAGGACGCGCGGGAAAGCGTGGAACTATTGAACATCGAGGTGGTGAGCTTCGATGTTGATCTGGCGCGGCTCGCCGCAGTACTGCGTCCGACAACGAAAAAACTAGGGATCTCGCTCGGTGATCGGAGTTGCCTCGCACTCGCGCTCGCGCGGCGCAATACGGCCGTGACGGCCGAGCGGGTGTGGCCGAAGTTAAAGATCGGCGTGAAGATCGAACTGATCCGATAGTTTTCATCCGCTCCATAACTATAGATTCAATCTCAAATCGCCTTCCCTGCGCTTTATTCGCCATCATCGAAAGGAAGTAAGCATTGTGAATACAACAGACGCAACAGAAGGCAGCGGGAAAGACAACAATTCTCTGCTTGCGTGGCGAGTTGATTCGCAAACTTTTGAAGATTCGCTAATTAAATTTCTACGAATCAGTGACTCGGTATCAATCGTCGTCTTGCTGGATGAGATCAACCGCGATGCGCTGACGCTTCTTACATCCGAAGACGAGGATGTGCATGAACAACTCCGCACCATGCTAAATAGGTTCGCGTGCATCGGCGTGGCCGCTTTGCGTTTTCACGCGTATCTTCTCTTCGACAGTTGGTTGAAGACTGCGTTCAGCATTTACATGGCAGGTTTCACCGAAGATGGCAGAATGCGAAGCACGCGCGTCTCCCCGCATAACCTAAGCTCGCCGCACCTATGGCTTGAGATTACACGGCGTGTTGCCGTCGTCGGCGGGTACGCTGTACGGCAGGGGTGCTGGAACGCTGTGCGGCAGTTGGCATTGCAGATAACAGAGGATCGCTATTCATCATCACATGGTGAAAATCAATACTGGCTCCGTCACGCCGATAAGGAGGCTGCCAACGCAAGCTTATTCAACTCCGCAGACGCGCAGAATCCTCGCGTTAGCTCACTCGTCGGTGCAGCACTCCAAATTGTAAACAGCGATTCAAGCTTGCGCCCCGAACTGGCCTCCGATGACTACAGGCTGTTGAAGTCGCACCTTGAATTTGATCTGCTTGCTGCTTTGATCGTCTGCGCCGACGCGGACGAGTTCGACAATTCATATGTTTATCCGAGTTTCACTTATTGGGACATGCATCGGGTCGAGCCGCTGTTAAGCAAGCTGTTGACGAATGAGAGAATGAAGGACGAATTGTTTCAGAGAAAAGTTGAAGACATGTTCCTCGCACGCACTCTTCGCCAAATCGCTGAAGCGGCAGACCGGAGAAGTTCTGTCTGGTCTCGTTGGAGTGGAAGAGCCATCACTAAGTTTTTAGAAGCACACCCGGATTCAGACTCCAAGAAATAGCCTCGCTGCTTGAAGAAAGCAGCGAGGCTTAATAACCAGTTCAGTCTGGCATCACCTCCGTGAAGCCAGCGTCTTTCAGAGGATGTTGGCGAGGCACGCTCAAGTCGAAAAGCATCGTGTAACCGCACCTGTTGCAAGTCCACTTTAGCAATTCAATGGCATTGCCAGAAGCATCGTGAATCTGAATATGGCTTTCTTTCATAAATCCAGCGTCACGATTGCATTTGTCACATTGTCCGCTTGATCCGACGCGTGACTGCGGATACGAAATCGTCATCATGTGTTTAGTTCCTTTGTACTAGCCGTTAGCATTCCTTTCACCTTTAAGGCATCTTCAATCATTTGAGCCGTGCTTTTGATCATCTGCTGTTCGTGCGCCTTCTGTAAACGGTTGTAAACTCCATTGAAGATGAGTGGGCTGCGACGGCGGCGATCAAATATTTCGTTTTGTAGCTCGCGCGCCTCGCGGGCGAGTTCATCCGCGGACATCTTTCCGACGATAGCCTTCTTCCACACTTTTTCAGTGTGTTCTTTGAGGCGGTTGATGGCGGCGGCGCTCTCCTTATTCTCTTTACGCTGCCGCGCCACTAACATCCAAGCCGGCATCAGCGGCAGCACCACCGCGAGAAAGAATTTATCCAAAGTCATGCCACCGATAGACCCGACGCCAAGAACGACTGCTCCCAAAGCAACTGCGCCAGCGAGAACGTAGCCCGCGTAACGCTGCCGGAGTTCAGCATCCCACCGGCAATTGGCTCGCTGGCAGATGATGCGCGCAAGCTCTAACGGCAGATTCCCCACCTCGACCGTATGCCAGTTGCGCAGCTTCGAGTAGTCGGGGTCTTTGTGCCTGTACTTCGCCGCCGCCTCTTCAATCGTCTCCGGATCGGGAGGGTGCCCTGCTTTCAGGTCAAGCCATTCGAGTTGTAGAACATCACAATCGAACAGTTCCTGAATCCTCGCGGCTTTTTCGCGTAGCGCGGTGATCCGATTGGATAGATAAGAAACGTCGAGAATCGTAAGCAGCGCGCCCCAAGCAGCAGCGACCGGCTTCAAGTCCGGGAATAATGCGACGAGGAAGGACAAGGCTACGACGCAGGGGACGCTTAGAACTATCTGCCAGAATTGGATGCGCTTCGCTGTTGAGTACAAGACGCGTTGCGCGGCGAGCCGGTCGAGTTGTCGTTCGCTATTCTGCGTTTCTGGTATCGAGTTCACTTAACGCTTCCTAAAAACTTCGGACTTCTGGTTTTGAATACCAAACTCCAGAGCCGCGCGGCTTCCTTGTCTCTTCCCTTCTCTTCGGCGGCAAGAGCGCGATGAGTTCTGTCGGCGGCTGTCTCCGCCGCTTGCTCGCAGATTAATCTTTTGCTTTCGGAGTTTGCCGCTTCGATCAGCCCGGAGATTTCAAGCGGGTCGCGCATCGCTCGGCACTTCCGCGCCGCAAGCAATCCGAATGCGTTATGCACGCATTGAGCGTAAGATTTCGCTCCGACGCAAATATCCATTTCGGCTAACAGCATTTCGAGGTGAAATGAATTAATCGGCACAGGCGTTTGCCGTCGTGCGCGCCAGTATTTAATTAGCTTAATAACGTTATTGAGTTTGCCCCCGCTCCTTTTGTTAGCTCGTTTCAAGTAACCGTTGTGTGCTGGCGGGCTGGTCGCCATCCAATCGCCTTCTCCGTCCGGGATCATGTACACGGGACGCTTATCAACAAGTCCGCGAAAGAAAGCGGGCACAACGTCCACCGGATGCTGACGATCGCCGAAACGCACAACCACCGCTTGCCCGTCGCGTACCACGGGGGTCGCAGTGAACCTGCCCTGAAGCTGCGAGCGCACTTTATTCAGCACTCGCGTTGAAGACTTCTGGTAATCGCCCCATCGCGTTTCGTTCGTTCTGAGAATCAACATCAAATCGAGATCGCTCGTGCGATGGAGAGTCGTACCCCTCACATAACTTCCAATAGGCATGACGCTGTGCGCTCTGAATGTTTGAGTGAGACGTTTAGTCACGCTTGCGCGATGACGGCGGAAGAGTTCTTTATCATTTCCACTGGCTGCGACCTCTGCAATTAATTTTTTAAATCCGTACGTTATTGCCATTGGCTTACCAACTCACTTAAGCATCTTGCTTCTGCTTTCCGTGAAGCGGCACAAGCCCTTCAATCTTTACAATCCCGTCTTCGCTCGAGCCAACGTTGAAATTTCCTTTGACGCGCACGCCTTGAGTAGTCGCTGAATTCACCTCCAGATGCTGAAAGCGGCCACCGTAACGCCGCGCCACTTCCTCGGCCATGTACAGCCGGACTAAACCTTCAGCAAGCCATCCGCGCGCATCGGTCGCCGTTAACACTTCAGGCAGCGTTTTCGCATCCGGCATACTGAAGGCTTGCTCAAGATCGTAACCGCCGCGACGAGCGTGAGTGTCTACCTGTTCCCCGAAGAACGCTTGTCGTGCCCACCTCTCTCTTGAATCTATACCCATCATTGCCACGCTCGATCCTGATTCACCGTACCAGTTCTGCGGCGTACGGCATTTGATTTCGACCGCGTCTTCAGCCGTAAACTCTGATTCGGAAGCGACCGAGAGAACCTGCACCGGGTAGCTGTGATCCGCCCATGTGAGGCGGTCGGCGCGGACGCGAGAGAAATTGTCGCCCAAAGAAAGCAGCGTATGTCGCACTCGTCCAGCTGAGACGCGCGCCGTGACGGAGAACTCACCGCCTCCCGTGTGGGTGAAATTAGCTTTGACTCGACCGGGAAAGACGAGGCTGCCGAGCTTGATCCATGTGCGCTCGTTCTGCGCCGCCAACTCACGCAAATGAGCGTTGAGGCGCGCGACGAGCGTCTCAGGCGAGTCAAAGGCGGCAGCGGACAACTCGTTGTAGAGCGAACTTAGCCAATCGTTAAGTTTCACGTCGCGTTCACGCGAATCAACTCCGCTGAGGACGAAGAGCAGGCGCGGGATGTTGCGCTCAACGGCGCGGATCGCCTCTTTGTGGGTTGGGGACGCACCACTCGCGTCCGCCACCCCATAGCGGCGACCGAGCATCAGTAGAAAGATGCTTGCCTGGTCAACGCCATCGAGGTAAGCGTGTTGCGCGCTCTTGTCTTGCGGCGTGATCTCCTCCCACATCAAAGGCGGCGCGCCCATACCATGCAGGTAAGCGCGGACAGCATTTCGGTGAGGCGTCATCTCGCTGTCCATCAAGGAACTGACGAAGAGGCCCTGCCGACCGATCCATGCGCGGAACTTGTCTTCGGCAAGCGGAGTCGGGCGAGCAGATGATTCGGCGATGATGTCGTCCCAAGTGTCGTTTCGGTTCATCCGATCTCCGATTGCAACTTTAGTCTTTCGCCATCTCGTCCAGGTTGGGACTCATGCTATGTGTAATCATACTCCGTGTCGCAGTCTCCTCGAAG
>JBAVPI010000446.1:0-1811 GCA_049692915.1 Pyrinomonadaceae bacterium | reverse complement strand
GAGTTGCACGCGCTCGGCGTCCGTGAGCGACGAGAGCAGAGTCGCCCCCGCTTCGACGACGACGGCGCACGTGTCGCACTCGCCGCGCCCTTCACATTCGGCTGGCAGCCGCACGCCCAGACGCTTCGCCGCGTCCCACAGATAAGTTCCTTCGGCGATGATCCCGCCGTGTCCCTCGCCATCCGTCTTCCACTCGACGTTAACGCTCATAAAAGACAGTCCTCTCGCTTCGGCAGCACGATTTAGATTTCCGGGAAGATGTGAGAAAAGTATATCAAGGAATAGCAAAAGTGAAGAGGCGAGAGGTTGGATACAGGATACTTGAGATTTCTTTGAAACGTCCGTGTCTTCAACGAAGTTCCGGTCTTCTTCCCAACCCCTGCTATTGCGTATTCGGAGCAGTGGCGAAACGCACGCGAGGCTCGGCCCCGGACTCTTCCCCTCTGTCGCCCGCGTCAACCTTGCGTCCGCACTGCGCGCACAGACCGAAGATGCGCAGGGAGTGCTGCGTCGGCTTAAAGCGATGCTGCGCGACGATGGCATCCTGTAAGGCTTCCAACTCGGCCGAGTAGAACTCGATGGTCTTGCCGCAATCAGTGCAGATCAGGTGGTCATGATGCGGGTGTTTGTAATTGTGCTCGTAACGCGTGCGCCCGTCGCCGAAACGCACTTCGCGCGCGAGGCCCGCTTCGACCAGAAGTTTGAGCGTGCGATAGACGGTCGTATGCCCGACGTTAGGGTCTTCGTCTTTGACGAGTTGATAAAGGTCTTCGCTCGACAGGTGTTTTTCGGTGCGCAGGAACACGTCCAGAATCATGTCGCGCTGGGCCGTGCGCTTGAGGCCCGCGCGTTGTATGTGCTGGTGAAAGATTTCCTTCTCTTCCGTCATAAACAAACCCGTCAATCCCGGCCACTGCCCGCCCGCACGTTTTTGAAGTGAAGACATTTTAACACCCGTGCCCGCCGTGTGGGAAGAAGTTGGAACGCGGGCGCGCCCCGTGCTATGTTCTCCAACATGGTTGCCGGGGTGGCGGAATGGTAGACGCTGCGGACTTAAAATCCGTTGGCCGTAAGGCCGTGAGGGTTCGAGTCCCTCCCTCGGCACTCAAGAGATTCAATAAGATAGGGGCAGTCGCAAGACTGCCCCTATCACTTCCTCTAACCATTTGTATGCCTGTAGTGTGTCAATTTCAAACTTGCAGATTACCGCAACGCCCAAGTTAACATGGATTGTTCTGATGAAGAGGACTAGAGGGAGGCAAGATTGAACACGTGTAAATTCCACAAAAGAACCTTTTTGTGGAATTGTACTTGTCTCAAGCTAAGGATTGAGTTTTGATGAGGATAGCAGTAAAAGTGTCCCGCTGGCGTAATTAGGCACCTCTCTGGCAGGAATAAAAACAGATGCGCCCAAACGGGCGTCTTTACTGGCGGCTAATAGTACGCCTACTATGCGTTCGGCCTCTTCGAGTTTGAGCAGAAGCCGCGACTGTTTTGTGATTCGCCAACTGGTAGGGAGAAACCAGCATGTCATCTGAAGGTTCTGTGGGTGAGCAGCGGGCCGAGAATGTGCCTGCGTACAAATCGACCCCGCTTAGGCCGGCAATCATCATGACGACCATTCTCGTCTGGGCGTTGGTCGTCGCGCTGATAGTGCGCGCCCCGGCCTGGGCGAGCGTTTTCCTCGCCATTGTCACCGGGGCGTCGTTCTCGGCTTTTCTAGTGGGGTACATGTACCTCTTCGTGAGAGATCGTGAGTCGCTCCGCACCGGGCGTGGGCGCCGCGCCGCCCTTGCCGCGAGGCCCGATAC
>JBAVPI010000445.1:0-2226 GCA_049692915.1 Pyrinomonadaceae bacterium | reverse complement strand
GCGTCTATCTGCACAAGGACGAGGCGGGCAAGATTATCTACGTCGGCAAGGCGAAGAACCTGCGCAACCGCGTGCGCTCGTACTTTCAGTCGGGCCGCGGGCACGACCGCAAGACGCGCGAACTCGTGCGGCGCATACGCGATCTAGAATTCATCGTCACGGACACGGAAGTCGAAGCTCTCGTCCTTGAGTCGAACTTAATCAAGCAGCACAAGCCGCGCTACAACGTGCTCCTGAAGGACGACAAGCAGTACCCGCACCTGAAACTCACGATCAACGAGCCGTTTCCGCGCGTGATGATTACGCGCAGGGTGCAGCGCGACGGCTCGCTCTATTTCGGGCCGTACCTGCCCGCTTCGCTCGCGCGCCGCACGATTGACCTCATCAACCGCACCTTTCAACTTCGCACCTGCGACATCGAGATTGACGGCAAGTTGCCGCGCCCCTGCCTTGAGTATCACATCAAACGATGCCTCGGCCCGTGCGTCAAGGGATTGTGCACGCCGACAGAATATCAGGAGTCGGTGCGCGACGTGCGTCTGTTTCTGGAAGGCAAGAACAGGGAACTCGCCGACGAATACGAGGGACGCATGACGCGCGCCTCGGAAGAGATGCGCTACGAGTTGGCGGCGAAATATCGCGATCTGCGCAAAGTCGTGCTCGCCGTCTCGGAGCAGCAGAAGATGGCGACTACCGCCGACCGAGATGTGGACATCTTCGGCTATTACCGCGAAGGGGCGCGGCTCGCGCTCCAACTCTTCACGATGCGCGAGGGAAAAATCGTCGGTCGGCGAGAGTTCTTCTGGGAAGACTTGCCGGAAGAAGACTTCGACCCGTCGGTCTTTTTAAGCGAGGTGATGACGCAGTATTACTCGACCGACTATGTGCCGCGCGAAGTTCACGTGCCCGTGGATTTTGAAGACCGGGAGCTTTTGGAAAAGGCCATGACGGCGCGCAAGGGCAGGCGCGTGCGCATCCTCGACCCGCAGCGCGGCGAGAAGAGGGACATGATCGCGCTCGTCGAGAAGAACGCGCAGATCGCTTTCGAGCAGCGCTTCCGCGTACTCAAGCCCGACATGGAACGCGTCCTCGAAGAGTTGCAGGAAGTGCTGGAACTGCCGCGCTTTCCCGCGCTCATCGAATCTTTCGACGTGTCGAATATCTCCGGCGCGGAGAACGTCGCCGGGATGGTCGTGTGCGAGAACGGCAAGATGAACCGCGCGGAGTATCGCAAGTTCAGAATCAAAACGGTCGAAGGCTCGAACGATCCAGCCTCGATGCGCGAGGCCGTGCTGCGTCGTTATCGTCGGCAGTTGGATGAAGGAAAGCCGCTGCCCGACCTCGTGATGATTGACGGCGGCAAAGGGCAACTCGGCGCGGCGGGCACGGCGATGAGCGAACTCGGACTCGAAGCCGTGCCGATGATCGGCGTCGTCAAACCGCCGCGCCGCCACAACGACATCTCGCACCTGCTCATCAAGGGACGCGAGCACGAACCCGTCTTCCTCGATTCCCACTCGGCTTCCTTGCGCTTCATGCAGATGATTCGCGACGAGACGCACCGCACGGCGGTCTCCTATCATCGCAAGCGGCGCGAGTTGCGCGACTTCACTTCGGAGTTGACGGCGATACCGGGCGTCGGCGAGAAGCGGAAAAATCGTCTGCTCCGCAACCTCGGCTCGATCTCGCGCGTCTCGAACGCTTCGGTCGCGGAGTTGTCGCCCTTCGTCGGAAAGAAGACGGCGGAAGAGGTCTTCGAGCACTTCACGCGCCAACGCGCGCTCGCGGAGGGCGGCGCGACGGACGAGTCGGAGCGGGTGGAGACGACCGGAACTGTGACGGCAGGAGAAAGTGCGTCGGGCGTTTCTTCTCCGTCCGTTCATCACCCTGACGACCCGACGGTGATGACCGACGAAACCATCGGCGACGAGCACATCGAGACCCGGCTCGTTGACCCGGAAGGCGACGCCGAAGACCTCCAGCCCATACGCTCTGTGGATCACGAAGGCAAACCGCGCGAGCGTCGCCGCTCGACACGCAAGCGCGGCGAGCGTTCGACGAACCCGCACGGCATCAAACGCGAGAAGCTGTCGGATGAAGAGAAGGACGAGACGACAATCTAAGGCCGGTCGTGCGGCTCACGTCCGGCCGGCGTTGTCGCTCGCGGGCCGACCTGAGAGCGAACTCGGCGCGTCGAGATGCGCGCCGTCGTCCACGCCCACGCCC